>CAYVVR010000083.1:0-10644 GCA_964454655.1 uncultured Planctomycetaceae bacterium
CATTGCCCCAGGTGAGGCGAGTCATCGGATCGGGCAACTCTTGCAGCCAACCGTTGTTGGCAAAGCGACCGTCGTAAAGACGGCTGTCGCCGGTGAACAACAGTTCGTACGCTTGCGATTCTGCCAAGAGATCGGCGAACAGTTTTGCCGGCGAACCCGACGGTGAAGCCGCGACATCGGAAAGCGAGATCGATTTCGGACGACGATCCTCGCTCCACGCGGTTCCCTTGTTCAAAAGTTCAAGCCAGCGATCGTCCGAGGCATCGCCGATGAGTTCTCCGAAGGTGCGCCGAACGAGGGTTCGCGGCTCTTTTTCTTCGGAGGAAAGTACATTGAGTTGTGCCAGACCTTGGGCGAGCAATTCGATGGCCGAACGCGTTTCGTACAAAGGCGCAATCGTTGGTTGACCGATGACGTACGTGCCGGTGCTGTCGAGGGCGTCGCTCCACGATTCGAGAAAGTGCGATTCGGGCAGATGCCAAGAGCATTGCCGCGACGTTTCGTTGTCGTACAGGCTCAAATGCGCCGTGAACGAAACTTTCTCGAGCGAGTCGGCAAATTTGAGGTCGGCCGGCGCATCATAAGCAGGATTGCCGCCCAAAATAAGAAGATGCTCGATCTTGCCCGCCTGCATGGCGTCGACCAACTCGGCGAGGGCTTCGGCACCGTCGGTAGCTGCCGGCTCTTCGACGTAGAGAACGCGGGCACGCTCCAACGGCGGAACCGAGCTGTGTTTTTCCAAATGGCCGTTGATGCGGGCGACGGCTGCGTGAATTTCGGCCGGTAAGTGATTTCCCGCGACGACGACCAAGCGATCGGCATCGTCTCGCAAGGCCGCCAGGAATTCCCGCAGGTAGCGGGCTTCGGTCGAGTCGGGAGAAGACGGCAAGGTTGCTTCGCCGCCTGTCACGACGTGTTCGAGAAGCTGTACGAACGTCGTCATTTTCGACACCGGCAGGGCCAGCCGATGGTCGGCCGCGGCACCGGTGTTTGTAAGACGACTTTCGACGACGTACAGGCGACCCGCCTTTTTCGGATCGCTGCGATTGGCCGCATACGCTCGTGCGTCTGCTAACGCGTCGGGCCCCTCGATGAGGAAGTCGCAATCGATGCTCAAGATGACCGGCGAAACCGCCGTCTGCGGGATTTCCAAAACGGCACGGCCCGGAGTTCCGACGGCGTCGGCGATTCCGCGGCGAGGCTCGGCGCTTTCCAACGGTTCGTATTCGACCCACAAAGCTTTCGGAAAGACGTCTTTGAATAGCGTTTTGAGCCGCGCGAGTGTGGGCGACGTAATGACGCCGGATAACACCGCGACATTGCCGCCGGCACCTTGCGAGGCGGACAACGTCTTCGTCCAGGCTGCGTCGAACGCTTGCCAAGACGAAACGCTAGGACGACCGTCGGCGCGAAGAACGACGTCACGACTACGATCGGGATCGTACAGCTCTAGAACAGCGGCTTGCGCAAATAGGTCGGTTGCGCCCTCGTTGACCGCGTGTTCGGGGTTGCCTTCGAGCTTGATGGGACGGCCGTCGTAGCATGTAGCCAGCAGGCCTTGAACGCGGCGTCCCAGCTGCATTACGGTCGCATAGCGTTCCGGCTTGCCGGGAATACGGCCCAGGGGACGATGAACGAACGGGGCGATTTCTTCGGTTTCCCAGCGACAACCGGCAACACCGGCCAGAGCCAACGAGGCGCCCATCAATTGAAGCCAACGCCGGCGACTGACGGCATTCGTGCGGAAGTCGTCGGGAGCGACACCGTGTGGAAATTCGTTGGCGATCCGTTCGCGGAATTCGGGGGTCGCGGCGAATTCCTCCAAGGTGCGCCAATGCTGTTGACGCCCGGTGGCGGCTTCCGGCGCTTCCGTGCCGTTGCGTTGGAAAGTCGAAGATCGGTTTAGCGATGACATGTCGAGCAATCGGTTGACGGATTGATGTTGTTCTTGCGACGGACCTCGCGGCCGATGAGGAGCTTTTCTTCATCGCTGCCGGGCGACCAACCGAGATCCGTGATGTGTTCTTGAGGACGCAGGTGAGGATCCGGATTGCGATGGCATTCGAGGCACCAGCCCATCCGGAGTGTTTTGGCCTGGTAAACGCGATCCATGCGATCGACGCGATCGTGGCATTCGACGCAACTCACGCCCCGTGTAACGTGGGCGCTATGGTCGAAATAGACAAAATCGGGTAAATCGTGCACACGAACCCACGGAACCGGTTTGCCCGACGCGAAGCTTTCGCGAACCGGGGCAAGTTTCGGACTGTCGGTAGCAATGAGCGAGTGACAATTCATGCAAATCTCGGTCGACGGAATCGCCGCCGTGGCCGCTTTCTCTACGGTCGTGTGACAATAGCGGCAATCCATCCCCAGTTCACCGGCATGCAAGGCGTGACTGAACGGGACGGGTTGCTCGGGCGAATAACCCACATCGACCGTTTGGGGATCGGCGGCGAACCAGGCGACGCCCAATATGTAGACGGGCGCACCGAACAACAGCAGGCCGAACAAGGGCCTTGCCCGGTCCACCCACTGCGGCAAGAGAAATTTCTGCATGTTCCGGCCCAATGGCGAGGCTTTGCTTACGAGCGTCGAATCTCATCCAGGGAGCGGCGACCACCCCATGATTAGCGGGATCCACAAATTGACGATAGATCACCCGCGTGCAGTTCTTTCGCGATGGTGGTCGAATTGAAGACTTATTGTAGCGCTACCCTTGAGAATGGGAAGCATTTGACCGGTAGAAAATCGGCGCAGGCACCGCATCGTCAAGCACGCCTTTTGTGGGAATGCAGAGCGTAAATACCAGAATATGGGGGCTAACGGCAAGGGGTTGGGGAGAGTGGCGTCATTAAACCGTGTTTCCGCAGGAAACGGAGATACACGGGGAAGACCGGCCATGCGTGCAAAAAGGTGAATTCAGGTGATATGTGACGATAAGCGATTGGATAGGGCGAAGGGGGGACGCCGAATGAAATAGGACCGAACTGCGACGGAAAGCGCCAAGACACTTTTGTCGTCGGCGGTTCATCCCCGGATCGTTCGACAATCCACGGCGCGGCGGTAAGTCACGTCACGAAAGCAGCCGAGCCGTCCCGTCAGGCACGGAACGACTCGGCTGGAGTCTTTTAGTGTTTACCGGTTGAAAAAGCTTACGAGGCCAAGGCCTCTTCGATCAGTTCCAAGGTCTCATCGATCTGCTCGATCTTGCTGAAACCGATCGTGAAGCAGTCGACACACTTCAGGTTGAGAACGTACCTGAGCGATTCGAGCCGCTTTTCGCGCGTTTCGTAACCGGTTTCACCATAAATTTTCATGCCGATGATGCCCCTTCCGGCGTCGTGCATTTTTTGCAGGGCCGCCGAGACGTCCTTGGGATCGCCGTCCATTTTCATGCCGAACGGATTGATGCGGGCAAGTTGGACATCACACCAATCGACGTCGACGGACGCCGCCAAGGGATCCCAGCCGTGGCACGAGACGCCCACCGCGCGCACCCGGCCTTTCTCTTTGGCTTCGTAGAGCACGTCCATCACCGGCCGCATGTCGGTCGGCCAAGATCCTTGGGTCATGCAGTGCATCAGTAGCGAATCGATGTAGTCGACCTGCAATTCGCGGCGGAAACGGTCGATGTCGGCCTTGGCGACCTCGGGATGCTTCGCGCGGGTCTTGGTTTGAAGAAAGTAGTTTTCCCGCGGGACACCTTTCAGGGCGAGCCCGACGAAGATGTGTGTGCGGTACATGTCGGCGGTATCGATATAGCGGACACCGCGTTCGAGGGCGTACCGAACCATCTTCGTGAATTCTGCTTGTCCCATCCCGAACTGTTCGCTTCCGCCGCGGGTTCCGGTGCCGATACCGAGGACGGAGGTCTTGATACCCGAACGACCGAGCGTTACGAGATCGGTTCCGCTTTTCAATTGCGGTTTGTGGGGATGGGCCCCGACGGTTCCCGAACCGAACATGCCGGCAGCGGCCGTCGCCGAAAGACCAGCCAAGAAACCCCGACGCGACAACTTCGCCATTTCGTAATCTCCTTGCAACGAAAAAGATGCGAGACGTTGCAACCCCGCTACGTTTCGTATTCCAGCGATTGCAGGCGGAAATCCCTTCCGCCCGTTGCAATTTCTCGATCTTCGCCCCATTATAGGCCGACGGTCCGTCTTGCGACCCGATTTTGGGTACAAAACTTCGGTTCTTGATCGGTATGTGGCCCCATGACGGGGGGGAGAGCAGCAAATGACACGAACGTATGGACACAAACGATTGTCGGTGGTGTTCGGGGTGGTTGGAACATTCCTGGTTTTGGTGTCGGCATGTAACGCCCCGGATTCACCCCCAAAGGACGACACGCAAGGTCAAGCGACCGAAGAAACGACAACCGACGCGGCGGCTTCCGCCGATGATCGCGAACTGGCGAAAAAGCTGGAGGATCTGGGCGTCGTTTGCCGGTTGGACGATGCGGGACATTTGATTTTGGTCGACGCCTCCGGGGGCAAGCTGAATGACGAAAACCTGCAACTTCTAGCCGAGGCGAAGTACCTTCGAGCGGTCAAACTGACCGGCTGTCCCGTTTCCGACAAGGCAATGGAGGTGTTGGCCGGATTGACGACGCTGAAGAGCGTGGGATTGGATGATACGCAAGTCGGGAACGCGGGCGTGGCGGCCCTCGACGGATTGGAACGCCTGGAAGAGCTCTTCTTGACCCGCACGCCGATCGACGATGCAGCGGTCGAATCGATTGCGAAACATCCGAAATTGCGACGTCTGCGACTTCGCGGCACGGCGATTACCGATGCCGCCTTGGCGAAGTTGGAAGGGCTTACGGCTCTCGAGGACATCGACCTGAGTGAAACGAATGTCGGTGATGCAGGTGTCGAGTCGTTGGCAAAATTGCCTGCGCTGGTGCGGCTGAACTTATGGACGACGAAGGTCACCGACGCTGCCGCACCTACCTTGGCCGGGATGACGCAACTGAAATGGCTGAACTTGGACAACACCGTCGTTTCGGATGCGGCGGTAGCCGAGCTGGCCAAGCTGCCGAATCTCGAGTTTTTGCATCTAGGACGGAGCAAAATTACCGATGCCGCGATCGACGCATTGGCAACGATGAAGACGCTCAAGACGGTCCACGTGACGAGAACGGCGGTGACGGAAGAGGCCGCGAATCGCCTTCGCGCGGCACTACCCGAATGTGAAGTCGTCAGCGTCGTGCCGGAAGAAAAGTGACCGGCTGCGGCGCCAGGAACGACAGCAAAAAGTTCGTCGGCCGAGCGGGGCTCGCACGGAGTTCGCTCGGCCGACGGTGTTTTTTGGCGACGCGAGAACACGCTCGCCGGTTCAGTGCTTCCAGAAGTAGTAGCCGTAAATGCCGCCACCGACCAAGACGGCCGGAATGACGGCCCGAACGATCATACTGAAGACCTCGCCGACGCTTCCCGGCACGTGCAGCAAGTACTGAACGATCATCAGGGCCATGACCGTGAAGTTGAAGCCCACGAGACCGTACTTGACCCCCAGCTTCGAGGCTTCTTCGGCTGAAAGCGTGCTGGTCGGTCGGGCGGTTGCGCGCGGGGCCGAACTTGCGGCCGGTTGCGAGGCGGCCGAGGCGGTTTGTTGTTGTTGCTGCTGCGAGAAATAGTGCTGTAGTGCCAAATTGATACTTGCGGGTGTGCACAACACGCTTCGCACGGGCATGTCGTAGCGAAGTCGCAACTCTTCCTCGGTTTCGGGATTGATGGGATTCGGTGAGGCGACGAGCAATTGTCCGTCGTCGACCATCACCGGGATGCACGAGTGCTGCTTGGCCATGCGTGCCGGGATCTTGGAGATCAGGTCGGTATCGATCTGGGTTTCGCGCAGGTCGATATACGGCATCCCGACCGATTCGGCGTAGGCTTGCATGACGACTTCGGGCTCGGCCAGCTTTTGCTGGACGAGGGCATCTCGCATTTCGATGCCCACCGCATCGGCGAAGCGGCGTGCTTTCTCGATTTGCTCCGGCGTGACTACTTTGCCGGCCAAGAGGATTTCTTCGAGAGTGCGCCGTCGCCACGGTTCCTCGACTTTGCGGCCCAGCGTCGCGTCGTACTCTCGTTTGCGCTGTGCATCCGTCAAGCACAGCATCGCGCGGGCCAACTCGTTGAGGAGTTGTTGCGACTCGTCCGCGTAGTCGCCGGTGGCGTACTTGCGGACATGTGCGTTGAGCTTGCGGTAGTTGCGGCGGATGACTTGAACGTCGTCTTCGAATTTCTTCAGCCGCAACAACGTGTAGTAGTCGAGCGGCCGGGTTTCGTCGGTGATTCCCAGCCACTCGCGATAGACATCAATCTCCCGCTTTTTGGCCATCGTCGGCTACTCCACCACGTAATCGTCGGCCAGCCGTTTGAGGGCGTCGACGTCTTCATCCTTGAGGGTACCACGGCGTTCGATTTCGATTTGGGCTTCGCGGCCGCTGGTCTTGTCGCGGGCCGTAACGATCACGCGACCGGCGGCGTTGAACGCATAGGTCACTTCGACCGGAGAACCCTTGGGCAGATTCTCAGGCAATTCGGTGATGCGGCACTTCCCGAGCAGTGAACAGGCCATGGGATCGGGGGCGTCGCCTTCCAGCACCTGGACCGTGACGCGTTCCTGATTTTCTTTGCTGGTTTTGAAGACCCGCCGCACCTCGATCGGAATGCGGCTGTTTCGAGGAATCATGATGTGGTTGACCATTTTGTTGGTCTTGGGATCCAACGCCACGATTCCCAACCCGTGCGAGTTGACGTTTTCTTCTTTGACCAGCTCCAGCCGGCGACGAATGATGTCGGCCAGCTTCGAATCGGGACCGCGGTATTTGGCCTCCAAGATGGCGGCATGAATGGCAGCGCCCTGGGCGACCGCCGTATGCGGCGAGATCTCGGTATACGGTTCGCGACCGGTCAGGTCTTTGAGCATGCGCCGAACCTGCGGCATCAAGGTAGAGCCGCCGACCAGCACGATGGCCTCGAGATCGTCCGGCGTCACTCCCGCTTCGTCCATCACCAATTCGGTCGTATCGGCCGTTCGTTGAAGCAAATCGGCGGTCAGCTCTTCGAACAATTGCCGGGTGACGGGGACGTTTAGCGATTTGCCGGCGTGACGACAGGTGATGACCGTTTCTTCCTTCTCGGTCAGTTCGATTTTGGCAAGGTCGCAATCGTTGCGCAAGATTTGGATCGTTTGCGCCGATTCGCGTGGATCGACACCGTGCTTTTCTTTGAAATTGTCGGCGACGTAGTCCAAAAGACGATCGTTCCAATCGACGCCGCCCAATTGCACGTCGCCGTCGGTAGCGAGCACCTTGAAATGAGTCGGCGTGTACTCGACCACGGTCACGTCGAACGTGCCGCCGCCCAGGTCGTACACCAAGGCTTTGCGTGGTTTGTGGTCGTCACTTTCAGGACGTCCCAAGATGCCGCGGTGCCATGCGTAGGTGAGCGTGGCGGCCGTCGGTTCGTTGATGATGTCGATCACGTTCAAGCCGGCGATGCGACCGGCGTCTTCGGTGGCCTTTCGTCGCGAGTCGTTGAAGTAATACGGAACGGTAATGACCGCATTGGCCACTTTGCCGATCCGCTTTTCCGCATCTTGGCGGAGTTTCTTGAGGATCAACGCCGAGATGAATTCGGGGGTGATTTCGCGGTTGTCGAACGTCCGCTTGAATTCGGTCGCCCCCATGTAGCGTTTGATTCGCTCGATGACGTTTTCCGGATCTTCCATCGCCGCCCGCATGCGGTTCGGGCCGACGATCACGTGGCCGCTTTCGGCCAGCAGAATCAAGCTTGCGGTTTCGATGTCGCCGTCGTCGTTGGGCAACGGCTTAGGATTGCCTTCGTCATCGAGAATGGCGATCGCCGAGAAGGTCGTTCCCAAGTCGATTCCGACGGTATGACCAGGCTCGAAGTGCATAGTGATTGTTCCCGCAGATGTGTTATCAGACTAGAAATCCCAATCACGCGTGGAAAAGATTACGCTGCCGGCTTGATTACCTGCCGTGCCGGTCCCAACACCGGCCTCGTGCGGATACGCGGCGCACGAAACGCGCCGACGTGCCCGAAGAGACCACATTAGCCCCTATGATAAGCGGCGCATCGAACATCCGCCACTATTCAACACCGGAAGGTGTCCGTTCTCCGAACGTCTCGCGATGGACAAGCGGACACGCACCACCGGTGTCCCACGCGAGGAAAAATCCCTCGTTAGGAGTATACGGTAGTTGCGCCCCGGCGGAAACGCAACGCCGGGACGTGCCGAACCCCCCGATTTCGTCGTGTTGTGCCGCACCAGGAGGTTCGGAATCTCTGAATCGTTTACTTAAGCAACGACTCGATGTCGTCGAGAACGTCGTCCGATTCTTTCTCCTCGGTTTTTTCTTTATCGTCTCCGGCGGGTTCGGCCGGCTTTTCCGCCTCGGTTGCTTTCTTCGGCGGGGCTTGTGTTTCGGGAGCGGGCTTTGCCGCCGGTTCTTTAGGTGCACCGTCTTGGTCGCCGGTTTTCGCCGGTTTTGCCGGTTCCGTTTCGGACGATGTGCCTTTTTGGGGGCGATTGCCTTGTTGAGAACCTTTCGGTTTACGGTTCTTGGGCGTATTCTTGGCCGGTTGTTCCTTCGCTTCCGGTTCGGCGGCCGTCTCTTCCGATTCGTCGATTTCGTCGAACGACTCGGCATGCAATGGGAATCGTAACCCGTTGAAGACGGCAAGCAGGGCCAAGCGGTCGATGTCCAGACGCCCCATGTCCGTTCGCAACTCGAGGATATAGCGTCGTCCGTCGACCACCGTTTCGATGAACAGTCTTTCGAGAACTTCGTTGGAGCCTTTGACGGTGGCACGCCGTCGATAGGTGGCACCGTAATGATCGCCGCAACGTATGGCCTCGACGGTCGCCGATCGGCCGGCCGCTTTCAGCCGGTTTGCCGTGATTTCGAGAAACTTCCCGATGTTGGTGGCGTCGACGTTCTCGATTTCCGATTCATCTTCGACGGTAAAGATGATCGAGGGGTACGGGGCGACAGGGTCGCCCTGGTAACGAACCAAATATTTGTTGCTTCTAGGGGGTACGGTCCAGTCGGCGGGCGGTGCCGTTTCCAAACGTCCGTCGTCGAGCGGCGGTAGGTATTCGCCCAGTTCAGGCAAGGGGCCCGCGGCACTATCGGGAATTGCCGCCTCTTGCGATTTAGCCGTGTCGCCGGTTGTCGTGCCGTTGTTACACCCAATGGCCAAGACCGTGAGTAACAGGCCGCCCCAAACGACGATCGAGTGGAAACGTTCCGTCATGATCGACCTCTTCATGAATCGAGTCTTCTGTTCCGTCGGTATCGTGTTTTCAAAGGGGGCTACGATGGGATACCGTCATTGCTGAACCGGCGTTTGCGTTCGAGCGAGTGGTTCTGGGGGCAAAAACGCCGGTACTTCGATAGGCGAGTGCTTGGCCTACTCTTCGAGCACCGTTTTCACGAGTTGGACGAAGTGCGGCGTTCCCTTCTTCTTTGTAAGGTCTTTTGCGCACTTGTCGGCTTTCTTGCGTTCGGCGTATTCAAAGAGCTCAACTTGCTGCATGCTTTGGTTGAATACACCCCAATAGGCTTTTAGTCGGACCTCTTTCGCGGCGGTCGAGCGAGACTTTTTCTTCTTGGCGGCTTTCTTCTTGGTGGCGACGGTCTTGAGTTTCTTGCCCGACTCTTTTTTCTTTGTGGCCTCTTTCTTGGCCGCTGCTTCGGCTTCAGCCCGTTTGGCAAGCCGACTAACCGTACGTCGCGCCATTTTTCTCCCCCAAGAGGGTTGTGCTCTGCCGGTCGTTTCCCTCCGCCGGGGAATGACCGGTCGAGCGGACGAGAATCGAAATGTTGCATTCCCTATAATAATCGGGCTGGACGGCGAATGCCACTCTCTCGCACAATAGGGTTACACCTAAAGGGTGGTGTCTTGTCGGGGGGCATTGTATGCCTCTTGTGCGTGTGCCGTAGATTTTCTTTTCGGGGTCGGCGATGCCCACGACTTCTCCGCATGTTTCGATCGTCGTCACCACGTACGAGCGACCTCGGCATCTCGATTGCGTGTTGGCCGGTCTTTGCCGTCAGGACTTCACGGGGAAGTTCGAGGTGATCGTGTCGGACGACGGTTCGCGCGACGAAACGCCCGAGTTGGTGAAGCGAATCGCCAAAGAAGTGCCTTTTCCGATTCGCTTCCTTACCCACGAGCACAATGGTTTTCAGCCCGGATATTGCCGCAACGTGGGGTTCGCGGCTACGCAGGCCGAGTACGTGTTGTTTTTGGACGGCGATTGCGTTCCTCCACCTTGGTTCGTGCGAAAACATCTCGAACGGCGGCGAGGAGGAAACGTATTTTCGGCGCCGGCGTATCGTTTGTCGGAAGCAACCTCGGCGAAGATCGATCGGGAAGCGGTTCTTGCCTTGAGAGACTTGTCGATGATTCCGTCCGATGCGGATCGCCGCATGCGGTGGCATCACTTGAAGCAGGTGTGGTACTATCGGCTTGGGCATCCGACGAAACCTCGCGTTCTGGGGGGCAATATCGGGGTGTGGCGCGATGATTTCGCGGCCGTCAACGGTTTCGACGAAAGTTTCCAGGGTTGGGGAGGCGAAGACGACGACTTCGGGGC
>CAYVVR010000084.1:0-10641 GCA_964454655.1 uncultured Planctomycetaceae bacterium
GATCTGTTGGCGCTGGAAATCATGATTCACCTGGCCGAGGCATACCGACGGCGCTACTACGAACGCGCCCATCCGCCCCGACAACCGTACTTGCCCGGCTTCGACGAGTACCTTCGGTTTTAGCGTCGCCGATCACTTCTCACCGAACACCGAGAACTCCCAGATTCTCGCGATATTCCCCGGCGAGGCGGTAACTTCCAAGCGGACGCGCTGGGCCGTCACGGTCGGCAGATCGATGAGCCGATCGACATCTTGGTTGCCTTCGACCGGTTCGCCCCAATCGTGCCACTCGCTTCCGTCGAACCATTGAAGGCGGAAGGCTTCCACCACCGATCCGACCCGGTCGCCCGGCTCCAAGTAACCCGAGACGAGGCGGGCGGCGGTCAACCGTTGCGGCGTATCGAACGTCAACTCGACGACCGCGGGCAGCTTGGCGGCGCTGAGCCAGCGTCCGCCGTTGTCGAGCAGGTCGATCTTGCCGTCGTTGATCCGCTCGGGCGGATTCTTGTCGGCCGCGTACGATTCAGAAGTCGAAATCGCGGCCTTCGGCGCCAGGTTTTCTCCGAGCGCGGCGACCTTTTCGGCGGATTGCAGATACTTCGCCACCTTTTCGGTGCGTCGCCCCACGCCTTTGCGCATCAGGGCCTTGAGGTCTTCCAAGTGCGCTTGGTACACACCGCGGGGCGAGGTGTCGAACTTCTTGCAAAGCGAGGCCGCCATGCCCACGATCTCGCCCATGCAACCGCAGGTACGCATTACGCGGACGGTTCCCAACGCCTCGTGCGTCACGCTGATGCAGCGTCCCGCCATGAACAAGTTCGGAACGTTGCGGCTGTACAAGCAGCGATACGGAATCCAGTAAGGCGTGGGATAGTGCGTGAAGTTCGCCTTCGAAATGAACGCGTCGCCTTCGAATCCCTTGTTGTACCGCGGGTCGGGAACGTGGATGTCGATCGACCAGCCGGTCGGAACGCAGCCGTCGGGAAATTCGCGTCCGGAAAGGATATCCTCCTTGGTCAAGACGACGTCTCCCATCAATCGCCGCGATTCCCGCGGACCGGCAATATAAGCGGCCCATCCGATTTTGTACGTGGGATAGGACTTATCGACGTTCTTCAAGGCATCCCAAGCGCCGTACATGGCGCGGAAGTTCCAATCGCGAATGTACTCGCCCTTGAGGATCGGATCGTGGTCGAAACCGCTTTCCCAGAACCAGCACCCCAAAGCGTCGGTGCCGCGTTTGTCGGCGGGAACGTCGCCGATGGAAACTTGCCGGCCGGGGAAGGGTTTTTCGGTCAAGTCGAGCGCCCACGGACACCGGGGGAATGAAACCGGCTTGCCCGTATCGTACACCCACCACAAGTTCGTGCATCCCATGTGCCCGGGAAGGGTCATCTCGAAATCGGCCCCGGCAGCGGCACCGATCGTCCCGTCGCCCGTGCAATCGGCGAACCAGGTTCCCAGGCAGCGAATCCGCTCGGCGGAAACGGTGTCTTGCGCCAGTACGGCGGTGATCCGGCCGTCTTTCGTCTCGACATCGTAGGCGCGATAACCGGTCAGCAACGTCAGGTTCGGTTCCGCCTTCACCAAGGCCAGGCGACGATCGTCTTCGTAGATTTCGCCGGTATTTCCCGGGCCGTTGTGTGCGCGTTTGACGGGATCGAGTTCGGCGACCACGTCGCCGATCCGCGGATACGGTTCGCAGTTGATCGCACCGTTCAACCACACGCGAACCTCACTGCTGTTGTTGCCTCCGAGCACCCGTCGATCTTGGATCAGGGCGACCTTCAACCCCAACCGCGCGGCCGAGACCGCCGCGCACGTTCCCGACATGCCGCCGCCCACGACGACCAGGTCGAACGGCCCGCATTCTTTGGAAACAGCGGGCAGGCCGAGCACCTTTCGTCGCCATGCATCGAGCGTTTCATCGTTCGGCGGCGGATTCTCCAAGTCGGCGGTGAAAACGATGGCGTCGCACCGGCCCTCGAAGCCGGTCAAGTCGTGCAAACGAACCTCGAGGGAACGCTTGTCGGGATCGACGCGAATCGTGCCTCCATCCTGCCAATGCCATTCGGCCCCTTCGATACCGAAGACGGTATCCAGCGGTTTGCCGTCGACAAGCACTTGAAACCGTCCCGGTGCGCCGGGTGCGTTCCATGTCGCGACCCAATCGCGGGTGCGCACCCACACGCGGTACGTTCCCGGCCGGGGAAACGTCACTTCGGTGACGGCGTCTTCGACCGGCTCGCCCAACCCGTGCGCCAACAGGTAGGGCGATCCCATCACGTGCATGAACTGCGTGTCGTGACACCATCCGCCCCACGAGTCGAACTGTTCGGCTTCCAGCAACACGACCGACGGTTCATCGGCCGCCCACACCGCGGTCGACCACGCACCGCAAGCGATCAGCGTCCAAACGGCAGTCCACGTGAGAACACGTTTCATCGAAGCGCTCCTGATAGAATCCGGAACGGGTCACCCGCGTCGCAACCGCGACGACGTTTCCGGTACACGGCAACAACAATGGGCAGGAAAAACAAGGGGAAAGCTCGCGGCGATCGTTTCGCGCACGGCACGCGAAAACAGGCCGTTGCCGGCCGCTTCAGGCGTTTGTCGCATCTTCCGACCGGCACGACTAGGATTGCCCGAGAACCGGACCGAGTCAATTCCCCGGCGACGCCATCCCCGAATTTTGCCGCATTTTTTCAACCGAATTACGAATCGACGGCAGCCGTTTCGGCCGCTTGCTTTCGAGGAAGAATCCCGAAGCCGCCGCGCGGCGGAAATTCCAGGCGACCGTGATCGAGGACGACCCCCTCGGCCCAATCGTCGGCCAACAGCACGGCGCCGTCCAAATCGAGATAGTCGGCCAACGGGGCGAGGTTGGCCGCCGCCGAGATCCCCACGCTCGTCTCGGTCATGCAACCGATCATCGTCGATAGTTGCAGATGCCGCGCACGCAACAACATGCGTCGGGCAGCCGTAGGGCCGCCGCACTTCACCAACTTCACGTTCACCCCGTGAAAATACGACACGCAGCGGTCGATATCGGCCTCGACGACGCAGCTTTCGTCGGCGATGATCGGCAGCTCGGTTTGGCGGATGACGTCCCGCATGCCTTCCCAATCTTCCGCCGGCAACGGCTGCTCGATGAATTCGACATCTAGTTCGGCCAATGCCTTGGCGTTCTCGATCGTCTCGGCCGGCTTCCAAGCCTCGTTCGCGTCGACACGAAACCGCGCTTGCGTGTGACGCCGCAATTCGCGGACGATCGCCAGATCGTCTTCCGTGCCCAATTTGATCTTGATGATCGGCCAGTCGGCGACTTCTCGAACCTTCTCGATCATGCGATCGACGGTATCGATACCGATCGTGATGCTGCTGGAAGGCACGCGATCCAGCGGTAGGTTCCAATAACGCCAGATCGGTTGGCTGCGCAATTTGCCCCACAAGTCGTAGGTGGCGCAATCGAGGGCGTTCACGACCGAAGGCATCGAGGGGAACAGGGCGCACCACTTTTCCCACAACACGGCCGGATGCTTGATTTCGGTCTCGGAGATCTCCGTCCGCAACGACTCGATCTTCGAAATCGCCTCGTCGATAGGTTGCCCGTAGCAAGCGGCAGGCACGAGTTCGCCGTAGCCCGAAACGCCGTCCTGCGAAAGCTCGACGATTGCCGCCTCGTAAACCTCGGTCGTCCCGCGAGAGATGGTAAAGGGATGACGTAACGGCAACGCGATCGGGTGAATCTTCAAATCCATGAAAGCTCGTCTCCTATTGTTGCATCGCCGGGGCGCGCGCACCCCGGCGCCGAACCGTCGACCGATTGCCGCTTTCCACCAGCCCGCACCGGCAAAAGCGACGACGGTCGCTCGCGTCGTGCATATTGCGTCTATCGCGCGTACCAGGCAATCAGTCGCCCCAACTCGTTCCGATATTCGACCGCCCGCAACCGCTTGCGATAGGTCGCGCTGCCCAAGGGCGCATGTCCCTCGCCCCGTTCGATCGTAATGACGGCCTGGACGACGTCGTCGGTCTCGACGGGACGTTCGTAGGCGATCAATCGCAAGAACCACATGGCGGCGGCGAAACTCACGGCCACGGCCCGATACCGTTCCGTGAGCGCCCAGCCCTTCCGCCCGGCGACGGCGAACCGCTTCGTTTTCGTGAGCGACTCGAAATAGTCGTCCAGCGGACGCAGCACGTCGGCCGAAAGCGTGCCCAAAGGGCTTTCGAGGTGTTTCCAATCGGCAGGCGGAAAGTCCGGGGCCAGCTCGTGCATTGTACCCCCTCCTAGGGCCATCCGGATACCCAGCTTAGCCCAACGGAAACGCCCTCGCCACGAATTCTCCAACACGTATCGCGGATGCAAACGCAGATAGTCGGCCAACACGCGACGAAAGATCAACCGCGTCGCCCAACCGGGAGGTTTGCGGTCGCGAAAGAACTCGGCGGCTTCCTCGTGCGCTGCACCTTTGAGCAACCGCAACAGCTCGGCGTATTCGGCGTTCGACAACGTCGTCAGGCGGCAGCCGTCCAACGCGCGGCAGAATGTGAGCCCCGCCGCCAACCGTCGGACGATCGGAAATCGCCGATCACACGTCAATTCTTCCAGCACGTCGGCCGCCGCCAAGAATCGTCGCCACGAAACCCGGTAATGCCGCGTGAGCGGTGGTACCTGCTTCGGACGCGGACGCAGCCGATCGGTCTTCACCATCGGCCGCCATTCGCTTTCTTGTTCGGCCAGCGTCGGCCCTTGCTGCAAGGCGGCCGAGGGGCAATTGCGACGAACCGTCAAATACGCGTACCGCTCGAGCGGCACGACTTGGTAAGGAAACATGCGGCACAAAAGGGGCTTGGCCTCGGCCCCGAACTTCGCATGGATACTGCACCGCTTTTCGTCGTTGAGAAACACGCAGAAACCGTCGGCCCGGTGGGCCAACCGATAGACGGGCGGAAACAGGCTCATCCGCACGAACAGCTTTTTCCCCCGAAAACGAGGATCCTCCTCCCAATGCTGGTTGCGAATCCGCCGGTATTCCTCGTCGCTGAGCTTGATGATCACGCTGCGGCAACAGATTCCGCACCCTTGGCAATCCCAGCGTTCGTCGTCGGCCAATAACCGCAGCGGCAATTCCATGGAATTCTCTTCGGCAAGTGACGACCGGCAAAATACTTGCGTGCGGACGCTCCACCATTCACGATTGTTCCATCGTAGCGTCCTGTGGGGAAGGACGACAACTCGCCCGGTTTCCGCGCCGAGGCGTCGTCCTCTCGCCGACCACGGAAGCGTTTCCCAAAAATGCACATTGTACTCAATGCCCACCATGTCCCCCAAATCAAGGAGGCCCCGCCATGCGACGTCGTCTGTTCTCGGAACTTCGAAGTTCGACAGGTATGTTTTGGAGCGCCGTTCTGGCGGTCGGGCTTTCCGTGCTCGGTCTCGGCCTCGCGTCGCGTGCATCCGCCGCCGAGCGTCGGCCCAATGTGATCTTCTTTTTGATCGACGACATGGGCTGGACCGACCTGAGCTGCATGGGCAGCAAGCTGTACGAGACGCCGAACATCGACCGACTCGCCGCCGAGGGCATGCGGTTCACCGATGCGTATGCCGCGTGTACCGTGTGTTCACCGACCCGGGCCGCCGTCATGAGCGGCAAGTATCCCGCCCGCTTGCACTTGACCGACTGGATCGCCGGCCACCGGCGGCCCAACGCCAAGTTGCTGCCGCCCGATTGGCGCATGTACTTGCCCCTGGAAGAAATCACGTTGGCCGAGGCGATGAAGGAAGCCGGATACGCCACCGCTCACATCGGCAAGTGGCACCTAGGCGATCCGCCGTATTATCCCGAGCATCAGGGGTTCGACGTGAATATCGGCGGCGATCGGTACGGGCAGCCTGCCTCGTATTTTTGGCCGTATGCCAACAAGCAACGCAAAACACCGATCGAAGGTGGTCATGAGGGCGAATACCTGACCGATCGGTTGACCGACGAGGCCTTGCGATTCATCGACGCCCACGCGGCGGAGCCGTTTTTCATCTACTTCGCCCACTACGCGGTACACACACCGCTTCAGGCCAAGGAAGAACTGATCGCCCATTACCGGCAAAAACTCGACTCGGGCATCGACACCGGCAAGCAACGCTGCGACGTGTACGCGGCCATGGTTCACAGCGTCGACGAAAGCGTCGGACGGATCGTCGCCGCGCTCGACGAGAAGAACTTGCTCGACGATACGATCATCATCTTTACCTCCGACAACGGCGGCCTCACGCTGCCCCGGCTGGACGGCATTCCGCCGACCGACAATTCGCCGTTGCGGGCGGGCAAAGGATCGACCTACGAAGGCGGCGTCCGCGTACCGGCGATCGTCCGCTGGCCGAAGCGCGTGCCCAAGGGAAGCGTTTCCCACGAACCGATCATTTCGACCGATTACTACCCGACGATTCTCGAACTGGCCGGAATTCCGCCGAAGCCCGAACAGCACGTCGACGGACTCAGCATCGTCCCCCTATTCGACGGCGCCGAAACGCTTCCGCGCGACGCAATCTATTGGCACTATCCGCACTACCACCCCGGCGGTGCGACGCCCTACAGCGCCGTGCGGGCGAGAGACTGGAAGTTGATCGAGTTCTTCGAAGACGGTCACCTCGAACTGTACAATTTGAAAGAAGACTTGAGTGAACAACACGATCTGGCCGCCGAGAAGCCCGACCTCGCAAAGCGTCTGCGGGCGCAGCTCCAGGCGTGGCGCGAATCGGTAGGGGCCCAGTATCCGCGGCCGAACCCGAACTACAAACCTTCCGGAGCCAAATGACCGTCGATCCGAAGAAACCGATCTCTCCCCTTTCCGAATCACAAGGAGCCGCCGACACGATCGGTGTTTTTCGAAGGCATCCCGACGACCGCCTAGAAGCCGACAAACGTCGCTTGCTGGCCGAACTGCGCAACCGCGGTATTTCCGACGAGCGCGTGCTCGACGCGATGCGCCGCGTTCCGCGGGAAGTGTTCGTTCCGCCGGAACGCCGGGCTTCGGCGTACGTCGACAGTGCCTTGCCGATCGAGTGCGGGCAGACGATTAGCCAACCGTACATCGTCGCCTTGATGACGCAGGAGCTCGAGCTTGCCGGCGACGAGCACGTACTCGAAATCGGCACCGGCAGCGGCTACCAGTGCGCAATTTTGGGGCTGTTGGCCCGATCGGTGGTGAGCATCGAACGCATTCCCGAACTGGCCGCGACCGCTCGGCGGCGGATCGAAGAGTTGGGGCTCGAAAACGTCGAAATCGTGTGTGCCGACGGCACGTTGGGCTGCCCCGAAAAGGGACCGTACGATCGCATCTTGATCACCGCCGCGGCGCCGCGTGCTCCCGAAAGTCTATTGGCGCAACTGAAAGACGACGGCATCCTTTTGGCGCCGGTCGGCGACCGCGACCTGCAACGCCTGGAACGCATTCGCCGCCGAGGCGACGAGTTCGAATCGGAGACCTTGATCGGCTGCCGCTTCGTTCCGTTGATCGGGCAAGAAGGCTGGTCGGCGGACGAGGTCTGAATCGACGTCGATTACCTCCGCGACCGCCGAACGAGTCGCTTCACGATCGCGTCGTTCGAACGCAACAGGGGTGTTGCCGCGCAAGAAACGACAGCGGCGCCGTCCGCTCGAGACGACGCCGCGTTGTTTTCACACCGAAACGATTCGGCTGCCGTCACGCCGCCCGGGTTGCGGGCGGATCACGGCTCGATCGTTGATCGGCATCAGACCAGTCGGGTGTACTGACCGGGAATCGGAATCGGGTAGTCGCCGTTCTCGTCCTTTTGGACGGGGGCGGGCGTCTCCCACGAGAGCGGACCTTCCGGGAATTCCGTCGGACCGTTGTTAACGATGTCGTCCCACTTGACGACTTTCCCGGTGTAGTTGGCCACACGACCGAGGACCGAGGTCATGCTGCTGTTGGCAGCGTAGTAGCCCTCGTTGTAGCGTTCGCCGGCACGCAGCGCGTTCGACAGGTCGATCTGCTCTTGTTGGTGACCGCTGACGCCCTTCTCTTCGGTCTTCCACTTGGTACCGTCGAAGAACTCGATCGTACCGCCGCCGACGTTGCACACGCCCTTATCGCCGTGCGCGTGTTCGGAGACCGAGTTGAAGCAATTTCGCATGTGGCGGCACTGGCTGTACATCTTGGTGCCGTCGGCGAAGGTGTACTCGACGAAGTGGTGGTCGAAGATTTGGCCGGTACCTTTGGCATCGCCCAGATAGCGAGCCGTGCAACCACCCATCCCGTTCGCTTCGACCGGATGCTGATCGCCCATCACCCAGTTTCCGACGTCGAGGTTGTGGATGTGCTGCTCGGTGATGTTGTCGCCGCTGAGCCAGCAGAAGTGATACCAGTTATGCACCTGGTATTGGATTTCCGTCATGCCGGGCTCGCGGGGACGGTTCCAGATGCCGCCGCCGTTCCAGTAGACGCGGAGGAACTGGATCTTGCCGATCGCGCCGTCTTGCAACCGCTTGACGGTATCCTTGTAGCGAGGCTCGTGACGGCGTTGCAACCCGGTGGCGACCATCAGGTTCTTTTCGTCGGCCAGCTTGCAGGTGTCGATCAACATGCGGTAGCCGGGACCGTCGACGCAGCACGGCTTTTCCATGAACACGTGCTTGCCGGCTTCGATCGCGGCCTTGAATTGCGTGGGACGGAATCCCGGCGGCGTGGCGATCATGACCAGGTCGCAATCGACTTCCAGCACCTTGCGATACGCTTCGAGGCCGGTGAAAGTCGTGTCGTCGGTCACGAGAACCTGGTCGGCATAACGCCCTTTGAGCGTGTTCAAGGAACCGCTGAGGCGGTTTTCGAAGGCGTCGGCCATACCGACCAGCTTGTTATTCTTGTGGGCGTTCATGAACTGGGCGGCCGCCCCGGTACCCCGACCGCCGCAACCGATCAAGACGAACTTGATCTCGTCGCTCCCTTGCGCGTGCACGCTGCGGGCAAGGCTCAATCCACCGAGCACCGAAGCGCCCGCCGTCACCGCCGACGAGGTCTTCAAGAACTCACGACGCGAAGGCTTTTTCTGATTCATCGTCAAACTCTCCCAAAGAAAACGGTCAAACACGAAACATACGCGTGTATCCAAACGTCACTCCGCTACCGGTGCGACGACTACGACAAACAGCATCCTTTCCTTCGTTCGGCGATCGACGGGAAGGCAACGGGGTTGCTTCCCGACCGAGGCGGGAATGAGGAAACGACGAATCGCGGCGGAGCCCCTTTGCGGAAACTCCGGGGGGATGGGGAAATCGAAAGCTCCAATCTCTCGACGATGCAGGGCTTATTGTTGACACAAGCTGCCTGCCTTTGCAAGGATTCGCACCAAGTTTTCGCAAACGCCGCAAAACTCGCCGTGCCGTTCTTTGTTTTCTGCAACGACTGCCCCGCCCCGTGCCGCATTCCCTTTTCTGGTAAACTAGGGAAAATGATCGTGTGGCGGTCCTCGCCGTCGAAAGCCACGACGGTCGTCGGACGGCTTCCAAGATTGTGTGCACCGCCTCCCGGAGGGCGCACGCGTGCGAAATGCGAATCGGTGGAGAAAAACCCGCGGCCGAAAGCATACCCGGTCGGAAAAGCGTCGGTCGGCAAGCCCATGCCGCCGTCGAGAAGTGTCCACTTCGACTTGTCGAGGTTGCAAGTCTCAAACGATCCATCACCGATTCGACCGGTCGCCGCAGAAGCATACTTGGGAGACTCTATCGGCGGACGCCGATCGACAAGTCCAATAATTTCGCCGACGCCGCAACAAGGCGTCCCTCGGCGGCACGTGTACCGATCGGTCGTCGGAAGCCCGATCCCCAAACGCTACATTGCCGACAATACAGACGACACAAACTTCGTATCATCAACCGGCTGCACCACCGAAGCCGGCCATCCGACTTGCGTAACCCATCGATGACGTCGATTCATCTTTCCCGTATTCACAGCACATGGCCCGCCCGGCTATCGACCGGCCTCGGTTGGCTCGTCGTCTTTCTGTTTGTTTTGGGTTGCCGGCCGATCGACGAGGCGTCCAGCGGCGCGGCCGATCGAGAACCGACCGCGGCGCCCGAACGAATCGTCTCGTTGGCCCCGAGTATCACCGAAACCTTGTTTGCCTTGGGTGTCGGCGATCGGGTGGTCGGTGTGACCGATTACTGCGAGTTTCCGCCGGAGGCGAAAAACCTGCCGACCGTGGGCGGTTATCTTACGCCCAACCTCGAAGCGATCGTTGCCTTGGAACCGGACCTGGTCGTCGCTCCGAAAGGAGAACAGTCGCCCGCCGAAGCCGTCGCGCGACTCGGCCTGCCGGTGTTGATCGTCGAAAACCGCAGCGTCGACGGCGTGCTGGAAACATTCGAGATCCTAGGAAAGCGGCTGGGGGTTCCCGAACGCGGCCGCGCGTTACGCCGACGGTGCGAAACGCAAATGCGCGCGATCGCCCGTCGCGTCGAAGGCCTTCAGCGACCGCGAGTATTGATCACCGTCGACCGCACCGTCGACGGCGATCGGCTTCAAGACGTGTACGCGGCGGCTCAGGACGGTTACCTGGATCATCTGTGCACGCTGGCCGGAGGCCGAAACGTGTGCCGCGCGGCCGCCCGATTTCCGATC
>CAYVVR010000085.1:0-6347 GCA_964454655.1 uncultured Planctomycetaceae bacterium
CCGCGGTGGTCCACGGCGCCGGAGGACTCGACGAGGTATCTTTGGCTGGAGAAACACGCGTCACGTGGGTCGTCGCCGATGCTTCCGGGGCCGCGCAACTGACCGACGAGGTGTGGACCCCCGCCGACTTCGGATTGCCGCAGGTCGAAATCGAGGCCTTGCGGGTGCCCGACTCCGCCGCGAGCGCCGCGGTCATTCGCGACATTCTCGCGGGCAAACCCGGCCCGGCTCGCGACGTCGTGTTGGCGAACGCCGGGGCGGCCATCTACCTGGCCGACAAGGCCGATTCGCTGCCGAATGCCGTCGAAGCGGCCGCCCAAGCGATCGACTCGGGCGCGGCGGCGGAACTGTTGACACGTTTAGTCGAGCGGAGCCGACGCCCGGCCTCCGAGCAAGGCGGGTAACCGGCCACGGCATCGGTTCGCCCGTCGCCGCATGCCGCAACGAAGCCTCGAAGTTTTCCGTCACCTATTCGTCTACTGCCCTCCGGTCGTTCCATGTCGAAACGTGTCTTACAAATCGTCCTGCTGATCTCGTGCTGCCACTTGCTGGTGCACGTGTACGAGCAATCGTTTTCCAGCGTCGAGCAACTGGTCGGAGACCAGTACGGCGTCACGCAAGCGATCACAGGACAACTCGGAACGACGTTTCGATTGCCTTTCGGGGTATGCGCTCTGTTCGCCGGCTGGCTGGCCGACCGGTGGGGGGCCCGGCGGATGCTGCTGGTGTACCTGCTCGGCTGCGCCGTGGCGGCCTGCCTGGTGGCGGTCTCGCCTTCGCTGGCCGTGTTGTTCCTCACGCTATTCGTGATGGGGACGTTCGCGAGCATCTACCATCCAGCCGGACTGGCGCTGATCGGAAGGCACACGACGGCCGAAAACCGCCCCATGGCGCTGGGATATCACGGTATCCTCGGCTCGATCGGCATCGCCACAGGCCCCTTCATTGCAGCAGGCGTCTTGCAATTCGAGTTCACGTGGCAGCAGTATTACTTCTTTTTAGCTGTTCCGGGTGTCCTATTAGCGGTACTGATCGGCCTGACGCTGCCGCGTGACGAGGCACCGACCGAAGTCGAAGAGGCCCTGGCAGCAGCCGCAAAACCGCAAGCGAACGGTGCTTCGGCCGTCCCGCAAACGCCCGCAGGCTCGAATTGGGGATGCTACTTCTTGTTGATTTCGGCCATTTTGCTGTCGGGGTTCGTGTACGCCTCGGTCATGACCTTTTTGGCCCGCTATTTGGACGATATCGGACTCCGTTTCGGCGATCTCGCGCCCGAAAGCCAACGCAACCTCCTCGCCGGAGGGGTTTTGTTGCTCGGCGCGATCGGCCAATACACGGCCGGGCGGGTGGCCCGTCCCCATACGCTCGAACGTTGGTTGATGCTGGTGTTCTTCTTGACCGCACCGTGCTTGTTGGCAATGGGGGTCGCCCAAGGCCCTTGGCGCATCGCAGCCGCCGCGGTGTTCGCACCGGTTTTCTTCATGCATCAACCGCTCTACAACAGCCTGGTCGCCAAGTATATCCGGCGCGACCGGCGAAGCCTCGCGTACGGCCTCAGTTTCACCCTGGGGTTCGGAGGCGGAAGCCTGGGACCGGCGATCACCGGGGCCTTGGCCACCTGGAGCGAACGTTACGGCGACGTGATCTCGTATTCGGTACTGGCCGGCCTGATCCTCGTCTCGTCGTTGATGATCTGGATTCTTTCACGGCTCGGCAGTCGAGACGGCGTCGGCCATTGAGCGGGCCGATGACGCTCGAAACGGCTCGACCGGTCGCCGGATGGTGCGGGCGCGTCTTCCTCGTCGAACGCGGGTCATTGTGTTCCCCCCAAGCGGCATTAGTTGACCGGCCCGCCTTTCCGACGATACAGTAGGAGAATTGGGAAATAGTTCCCGCTGAAGACGGTCGCCGGCTCTTTCGCGACGGCCGTGTTTGCGCGGGACGATTTCCTCGCTCGTGATCACGACGTGGTCGGGCGACGCGCAATCGGTTTCCCGATCGGATGGAGACGAGGCGGTAGCTCTTCCGGATCGACGTGAGACTGTAAGACGTGGAAAGCGCGTTTCGCGACACGGCAAAATTCGCCGAAGCCGCGTAACGGCGTCGCCTACCGACACACCATCGATCCTTTCGGCCGAATCGCAGTCGATCCGCCGCAAGCCGTTTCGCACGCGGCGACGGTATCGAAGACGTCGATCCGGCCCTTTTCACCCGACGGATACGTCACCGAATCGATGCTAGCAAAACGGATTATTCCCTGTCTCGATGTCGATCGAGGCCGGGTGGTGAAGGGAACGAATTTCGTCAACTTGCGGGATGCAGGCGATCCGGTTGAAATCGCCGCCCGCTACGAGGCCGAGGGTGCCGACGAACTCGTCTTCCTCGACATCACCGCCAGCCACGAAGGACGCGACATCATCTTGGACGTCGTCCGCCGCACGGCCGAAGTGGTCTTCATGCCGTTGACCGTCGGGGGAGGCATCCGCACGTTGGACGATATCCGCAACCTGCTGAACGCCGGGTGCGACAAGGTCTCGATCAATTCGGCGGCCTGCCGCGACCCCGAGCTGGTTCGCAAGGCGGCTCGGCGCTTCGGCAGCCAGTGTATCGTCGTGAACATCGACCCCAAGCGGGTAATCCGCGACGGAAAGGAATTTTGGGAAGTCCACATCAACGGCGGACGGGTCGGCACGGGCCTCGAGGCCGTCGAGTGGGCCCGCGAAGTCGAACGGTTGGGCGCCGGAGAAATCGTGCTCACCAGCATGGATGCCGACGGCACCAAGAACGGTTATGATTTGGAGATCACCGCGGCCGTCACCGACGCCGTGCGAATTCCCGTCGTAGCCAGCGGCGGGGCGGGATGCCCGGAGCACATGGCCGACGCCATCCTCGAAGGCGGGGCCGACGCCGTCTTGGCCGCGAGTATCTTCCACTTCGGAGAATACACCATCGCCGAAACCAAGGAATACCTGCGTTCCCGCGGGATTCCCGTGCGTTTATGATCCAAAGAACCGGTCGATCACGTCGGCAACACGCGTATCGCCGACCGCCCGGAACACCGTTGCCGTAGGAAGCGAGACGAGAGACACGATGACGATCCCGATCGAAGCCGACAAGATGCGGTTCGGAAAAAAGCCGACGAACCTCGAAATCGACAAGCTGTTTCGCGCCCTGGTGAAACTCGAAGGAAGCGACCTGCACCTGAAAGTCGGAAAGCCGCCCTTCGTGCGTGTCGCCGGAACGCTGCGTCCCTTGAACCGCGGGCCGATCGACGACGACGAAATGGTACGGCTCATCTTTCCGATGTTCGACGAACGGTTGCGGCGCATCTTCGACGAAGACGGCGGCTGCGACTTCGCCCATGTGGTCGACGTCGACGGCGTGAAGTGGCGCTTCCGCGTGAACGTGCTCCAGCAAATGGGGCACTTGGGGATGGTCGCGCGGCGGGTGAACAACAAGATTCCCAACTTCGAAGACTTGTACCTGCCGCCCAGCTTGGAAAACCTCTGTAAATTCCACCAGGGAATGATCTTGCTGGCCGGTGTTACGGGGTCCGGTAAGAGTACGACCATCGCGTCGATGCTCAACTGGATCAACCGGCACTACCACAAGCACATCTTGACGTTGGAAGACCCCATCGAGTTCACCTTCACCGAAGAAAAGTGCTTGATCAACCAACGCGAGATCGGGATGGACGTGAAGGACTTCATGACCGGCATGAAGCATGCCGTGCGTGAAGACCCGGACATCATCCTGGTGGGCGAAATGCGCGACCGGGAAACCTTCGAAACGGCGATCCAGGCCGCCGAAACCGGGCACTTGGTGTTCGGAACGATCCACGCGTCGACCGCTCCCAGTACGATCGGCCGTATCCTCGACTTGTTCCCACAAGAAATGCACGCGGCGATCCGCAGCGCCATCGCCTTTAACATGAAGGCGATCATCGCCCAAAAGTTGCTGCCGTCGATCAAAGAAGGCGTGCAGCGCGTGCCCACCTGCGAGATCATGACGTTCAACCCCACCGTCCGCAAACTCATCCTCGAAGAAATGGACAACAAGCTGCCGGACGCCATCCGCCAGTGCTACAACGAGGGCATGCAAGACTTCACGCTAAGCCTCAAGCAATTGGTAGAGCGTCGGTTGATCGATCGGGCGACGGCCTTCGAAGTGGCGCCGAACCCCGAATCCCTGAAGATGGCGCTTAAGGGTATCGAAGTCAAAGAATCCGGAATGCTCTGATGCATCGACACCTATTGAAACTCGGCATCTTCGTGCAAGCGATTTCTCTGGCTGCGCAACCGGCCTGGGCGGAAGAGGCCGCAGGCGGCGGCTGGATGGGACCCGGCGGCTACGCAAGCTGGTGGAAGATCCTCATCTTCTGGGTGATCTTCCTGATCTGGGTCCGCATGGTCGATTGGGTCAATCGCGACCTGGAAGACATCGACCTCGACTACATGCAATGGAACCCGATCGTCTTCGCGCCGTTCTTCGTGATCGCGCTGATCTCGCTGTTCGTGCCCATCTTTTGGGTGAACCTTCCGCTGTGGCTGTTGGCGTTGATCGTTCCCTCGACGATCTACGTCGTGAAGCGAAACGCCTTGGTCGACAAAAGCGACAAGGTGTTCACGGTCACTCACTTCAAGCGATTATTGGCGGGCAAGAAGAAAGGCGAAGTCGATGAAGAAGTTGCCGTCGGCCCGCCTGCCGACTTCGAGGCGGTTGGTGGTAGTCTCCAAGAACGAAATATGCGGCTGATCCCCGCCCGGCAGAATCCCGGCTTCATGGTCGCGCGACGCCTGGTGGCCGACGCCATCGCCCGTCGCGGCGACATTTTGATGATGGATCTGACCGCCAACGCCGCCACGCTGAAGATCAGCATCGACGGCATGTGGTTCGATGCCGAGGCCCCCGCCGTCGAAGAGGCCTTCCCGGCGGTCGATTCGCTGAAAATCCTCTGCGGCTTGAATCCCCAAGATCGAATCAACCCGCAACAAGGCCAGTTCCGCACGGTTTACGCGGGCACAAAACTGAAAAGCACGTTGATCACCCAGGGCAACGGGACGATGGAGCGGGCGATCATCCGCCTGGAACCCGAAAAGTGCCCGTTCAAGTCGCTGGATCAGCTCGGCATGCGGCCCGAGATCATCGAGAAGGTGAAGGGGCACATCGCCGCCGAAAAGAGCGCCTTCATCTTTTCGGCACCGGCCGGTCAGGGCCTGCGAACGACCGTCCACGTGACGCTCAACGTCAGCGATCGGTTCATGCGCGAGTATGCCGCGCTCGAAGCGACCAACATGCGATACGACGAGGTCGAGAACGTTCCCGTCACGACGTTCGATCCGACCAATCGCGAAGCCTTGATCGAGGCCTTGCGCAAGCTGGTGCACATGGATCCGAACGTCGTCGTCTTCCGTGACATTCCCGACGGCGAAATCCTCGAGATCGTCGCCCGCGACGCCTTGGAAGAAAACCGCTTGCTGCTCACGACCACGCGGGCGAACGACACGGTCCAGGCGCTGCTTCAAATCGCTTCGTTGCAACCGAAGTCGGAAAGCTTCCCACAACTGGTCGGCGGCGTTTTGTGCCAACGCTTGGTGCGGCGACTGTGCGACAAATGCCGCCAACCGTACGCCCCCCAACCGCAGTTGCTCCAGCAACTCGGCCTGCCGCCGGGAAGCGTGCAAGCCTTCTTCCAGCCCGGCCCCCCGAACCCCGAAAAGCCGGAGGAAGTCTGCGAACAGTGCGCGGGCATCGGGTACTTCGGCCGCATCGCCGTATTCGAATACCTGGCCGTCAACGACCAGATCCGACAGCTCTTGGCCCAAGGGGCCGACTACAACACCCTGTACGCCGCCGCGGTCCAGTCGGGAATGGTTCCCATGTTCAACGAAGGAATCTACCTGGCCGCCGGCGGGTTGACTTCGATTCAAGAGTTGATGCGGGTGTTCCGCGGACAATAACCCCACGCGAACAGCACCATTCGGCGAGGAGTCGACTTCATGCTATATCTGGTAGCCTTGGTGATCATCGCGGCAGCCGTCGGGCTGACGCTCAATGAAGGAATCTGGGGAAATGCCATCCGGCTGTTCGTCGTCATCATGGCGGGCTTGCTCGCCACCAGTTGGTTCGAACCGGTCGCGCGCATGCTCGAAGACATGATGGGCAAAGGCCTCACCTACGCGTACGACTTCCTCGCGTTGTGGGGATTGTTCGCGATCTTCTGCCTGATCTTGCGTCTGCCGGCCGATATGCTTTCGCGGGTCAAGGTGCGGTTCATGAAAATCGTCGATCGTGTCGGCGGCATCTTTCTGGGCCTTGCCGGCTTCCTGGGCCTTTCTGGCGGACTC
>CAYVVR010000085.1:6357-9909 GCA_964454655.1 uncultured Planctomycetaceae bacterium
GCATCTTTCTGGGCTTTCTGGTCGGTTGCGTGCTGGTCTCCTTCACCCTGATGAGCCTGCACACCGCCCCGATGGCCGAGAAATTCCTGATGGGCAGCTTCGATCACACCCAAAAGATGCTTCTGGTCGGCCCCGATCGACTTTGGCTTGGTTTTGTGCACAATGTATCTGCCGGCTCGTTCGCCGGTCGCGAATTCGATCCCGAGGCGAAGTTCATCGCCAACTACGCGGCGAGACGGGCCGCGTTGGAAAAAGCGATCGAAGGCGGAGCATCGTTCACCGATGCCGGAAAGGCCGCCGCGGGCCGCTGATCTTTCCGCACGACGTGGGGCCTCAGTCGGGGGACTGTTTTCATGGCTGAATCTGAACGTTCTGGGGGCGAGTCGTTCCATCTCGCCGATTACGAAGCAGAACAACAGCAGTACCGCACCTTCAGCGGCTTGGCCCTGGTCGCGCTGTTGGCAGGACTGCTGAGCCTGTCGGCCATGCTCAGCGTGCTTCTGATCGTCGTCCCGATCATCGCCTTGGTCTTGGGAATCACGGCCCTCGTGCGCATCCGCTTTTCGGATCCCCCTTTGGTCGGCCGGAACGCTGCCTGGTTGGGCATCTTCCTCGCCCTGTTCTCGTTGGGTGCGGGACCGACGTCGTACTTCGTCACCCGCACGTTGCTCGAACGTGAGGCACGCGCGTACGCCGAAATCTGGATCGACCACTTGCGCAATGGGGAAGTCTTGGCGGCTCACCAATTGACGAAAGCCCCCGGGCGGAGGGAGCCGCTCGACGAAAAATTGGCCTCCAAGTACACCCCCAAATCGGTGCTCCGTCAGAGCCTCCAGAGCTTTCTGGAAAACGACGGCGTCCTCGCCTTGATCGCCCTGGGCGACAAGGCGACGGTGCGGTACTACGAAACCCCCGCTATTTGGGAAGACGCCAACGGGTGGCATATCGTCGAAATGTTTGCGGTCACCTACGACGATCCCGAGGACGGGAAAAAGAAGACTTTCTTCCTCTCCATCACGCTCCAGCGATTGACGTTGCCGACGGTGGGGCTCTCCGACTGGCTGGTCATCGACACGGAAGGCGCCGTCTGTCCCCCCTCTTTGGAAGACCTGCGCCCGAAGCGGGATCGGGGCCCCGCTGCTTGAAAGCCCCCCGAACCAGCGACAAACCTATCGCATTTTGCCCATTTTCTCTTCTCGCCTCTTTACACCCCATCTTCACGTGACTATACTGAGGTATCGCCAAACTCGATGCAGTCCTCGAATTTGGCAAACACGTTTCCCGTTCACGTGTTCCCCAAAACCGGAACAGAACGATTCCCGCCAAATTAGTTAGGGCTCGGGGGAACTGGGAAACGCGGCACCTGTGAAGTAGGCACCTGTGGATTTTTCTTGAAAGGAGCCAAGCCAATGTTGCGTCATTGGTGGCAGGGGGCAGTCCTGGGTTGTGCGATTGTCGCGCTGAGTGTTTTCAGCATTTCCCCCGCCCGCGGGGCGATCGTCAGCAAGTTGGACGGCTCGCAGTTCTGGACCCCCTGGGACGTTCGGAATGCCGGGACGGTGGAGATCACGGAGACCAACCCTCGATCGGGGCTTGGTTCGCTTGAACTCCACTTGACCGACGGCAGCGACAAAGCCGGCGCGATCGGCATGTTCTACCCCACGTTGGGAAGCCTCGGCGAACTGCTCGATCCGGCCAGCAATCTCGGTTTCGATTGGTATCGGGCATCGTCCAGCACGGCGCCGGATCATCTGGTTCCCGCCTTGCGGTTGCACGCCAGTGCGTTGTTGCACAACATCGTTGCCGACACGTACACCTTCACAACGATTCAGATCATCTGGGAACGGGTATACCAAACCGCCGGTGCGGCCCCGGTCGATACCTGGGTCACCGAAACGGGACTCCAAAACGACAAGTTTTGGATCTGGGCCGACGGGCTCGGTGCCGTCGACGGTTTCAGCACGAAAACACTGGCCGACTGGATGGGCACTTCCGGCAATTTTTGGAACATCGGCAGCCTTACCGATGTCGAGCTGAAAATTGATCCCAACTCGACGGTCGTCGGCGGTGTGAGCGTCGCGGCAGGTTCGGGCTGGAACGGCACGTTCGACGGCTTCGTCGATAATGTGACGGTCAAGTTCGACGGCAAAGCGACCTACACGGCCAACTTCGAGCCGGTCCCTGAACCGGGAACGCTGGTCGCGCTGCTCGGCATGAGCGGCATCGGGCTCGGTTGGATCGTGCGTCGACGACGACGCGGTTGAACCGCGCAACTTCGACTATACGCGAAATCGCATCACTCTCCTTCGTCACACCAGGGAGTCGTCCCCGGATATCCGGATTCGGCTCCCTGATGTGTGTTTCTTGCGAGCCCCAACGCGGTCGAAAATCGGTTTACGAACGCGAACCGACCTCGGCCGGGGAGTGTCCAACCGGCGATGCGACGTGTTCCCGACCACGAGCCGCCGATTTTCCCGCGTTTGGTCATTCGACGGCGCATTTTCTCGACAGGTCGCCTGGGACGGCGCGACGTGGTTGGTAGAATGAAAGGCAAATCGTCGTCGTCGCAAGCCCCGCCCACCCGGGTTGGGGCTTCTGTTTTCCTCGCCGCTGTGTTCTCGACATGCCCATGGCAGAAACCAGTTCGCCGATCGGGGCGGCCGACGTGTCGGCTCCGCCTGTTTGTTCCCCCGCCGCAGCCGCATGGCTTGGAACGCTGCTCGTTTCGTATTCGGCTCTCGGATACGCGACGGCCAACTTGTTGCTGCGCGTGTTGGTCGGTCCCGAATCGCAAACCCACCCCTTCTGGGTCATCGGGATTAAAGAGTCGGTCACCGTCGTCTTGGTAGGCCCTGTGTTGGTCTACCAGCTCGCGCGACGCCGGATTCCCATCCCAACGCGGCGAACCCTCGTGACCATCGGCATCACCGGGATGCTGACGCAACTGGTCGGCAACATCGGTTTTCTGTGGGCGATGAGCAAGATCGGTGTGGCCATCGTCACGCCGTTGACGCAAGCCGCCTGCCTGATCGGATCGGCCCTTTTGGGCTATATCGCCTTGAAAGAACGTGTGAGTTTGCGTTCCGCGGTCGCGATTCTGATCTTGATCGCTGGGATCGTCACCTTGTACTGGGGAGCCGATACCGGTCTCGAGGGGGTGCACGCCCCGCCTTGGGTCATCCTCGTCGCCGTTCTCATTGCTGTTGCCGCGGGAATCGCCTACTCGACACTGGTCGTCGCCATCCGAGGAAACGTCACCGACGACGCCTCGCCGCTGGTCGTCATCGTGCTGGTAACGCTCATCGGCAGTTTGCTGCTCACCCCCTTGGCCGCATGGACGACCGGCCTGGAAGGATTTCGGGCGATCACCGCCTCACATTGGCGGTTGATGCTGGGAGCGGGCTTTCTGAACTGTACGGCGTTCATCGCCTTGACATTCGGCTTGAAGTGGACCTCGGTCGTGCGGGCGAACATTCTCTCGACGGCGCAAATCGTCGTCGCGGCCATGGCCGGATGGTTATTCTTCGGCGAGGCCATCACCACGGCAGCCGT
>CAYVVR010000085.1:9919-10506 GCA_964454655.1 uncultured Planctomycetaceae bacterium
CCGTCGTCGGCGTCGCCTTGACGCTTTCGGGCATGGTGCTGGGGAGCAAACCCTAGCTTCCGATGCCGCGGGTGCGTCGCTGCCGCCGGGCTTCGTACAACAGCACGGCAGCCGCTGCCGAAACATTCAAGCTATCGGCCCGCCCCAGCATGGGAATGCGCACGGCTCGAATCTTCGCGGCGTTCCAGGCCCGCGTGAGTCCGTCGGCCTCGCTTCCCAACACGATCGCGCAGGGACCGGTAAAATCGACGGCGTCGTAATCGCAGGCCCCTTCCACGCGTGCCGCGAAGATGTCGATTTCTAGTTCGAGCAGGCGTTCAATCACGCGTCCGGAAGGGGCCGCTGCCGGTTGAAAAGCGAAAATCGTTCCCAGCGAAGCCCGAATGGCGTTGGGGTTGTAAACATCGGTCTTCGGATCGGCCAGCAGGCAATCGCTCGCCCCGGCGCCGTCGGCGGTGCGCAAGACCGCCCCGATGTTTCCCGGCTTTTCGACGCCTTCGAGGACGACGACCAGCGGCGGTTCGCCGCGTTCCCGCGGCACCCACGCATCGAACGACGTGTCCGGCTCGCGGCACACGGCCACGATG
>CAYVVR010000086.1:0-3666 GCA_964454655.1 uncultured Planctomycetaceae bacterium
ATAGGCCGAAGGCGTTGGGAGGGGCACGCCGGACCGCATCGAAAACGCCGTATTTCCCTGGCGGTTGAACCACCTCACCGTCTTCGCGGTGGAAATCGATACAATCGACCTGGCCGCGGCAGGCATACTCCCACTCGGCTTCCGTCGGCATTCGGTAGTCGTAGTCCGGATCAATTCTGGATAGCGTCTTAATCCAGTCATTTGCTTCATTCCAACTCGCAAACGCGTTGGGTATCTCTTTGTCGCTGTGTGTTTTGACGTAATCCCTGTAGTCCTTCGCCGGTATGATGGGAAGCCCATACTCGTCGGGATCGATCTTTCCGGCGGCGACTTCCACGAGACGCTCTTGTAACCCCGTGACTTCCGTCACTCCGAGAAAAAACGGTCGGGTTATGTAGACGATGTGAACCGGTTGCGAGTTCTGTGCCCCCATGAAAGGGTGAATATCTGGACGCGGTTCGTCGCAGTTGGCCCCCATCAGGAACCGGCCCGGAGGTATTTCCACAAACTCCATTCCAAACCGGTTTGTAATTCTCCTGGGTGATCCGGCGCTCGATTTGCGTCCCGATGATGGGCGTCGATCCGATGTCTGCGCGGCAGCTTCAGCGCCGCTGCGTTCCGCAACCAAGTCGTCCAGCCGAAAAACCAAGGCCAGAATCGCGCTGCAAGCCACCACGGCGACACAGATCGCGGCCCCCCACAGAAACCGATGCTTCCGTCTCGGACTTGCCTGCATAGCAGCTCTCCTACTCGGCATTGGACACTACGTCCATCTTTGAGAATACGACTTCACCTCCCCCTTGCGGCGTACCGGCGTTCCCCACTGTAGTCTGCCGGCGATTGTAGACAATCACGGCACGCCATTGCAAGAAACAGTTGCTCAATCGGCGTTGTTTGGAAAGACCAACGCTCGCACGCAAGAAACGCGTCGACCATCGCCGGGCTTTGCTCGCCGCAAAGCGTTGCCGGGCGCGCCGAATGCCCTTGTCGCGCATGTTCAGCGACCAATCGGAAGAATTCCGGCGTGGGTGGACGGGGTGCCTGGGCGGCTCAATCTTCGTGTCGACCGATCTCGGCCCCCAGCCACTCGACGACTTGTTTGAACTTCTGAATCTCCTCTGGACCGGCAAAGGCGTCGGCCATTTTCAACGTGGGCCACTTGGAGAAATCATCCGGTATGTTGCTGAACGTCGGTATCTCGATTATCCGGCGATGAAACGTTTCAAACAGTTCGGCGTTTGTCCGCGTCGACATCCATCCGTAATTGAGCTTAATCTCTCCGTTCGTCCGGATTGTGAAAACCGAGATGACCTTACCATCCTTAATATAATGGAAGGTAAACGATCCGATCTGCACGCCCGTTCCGAACGACACCCTATCGGCCGTGGCTTCCGCCCATTGGTACAGGTCGTCGGCGAGGTCGACAATACCCGGATCCACATTTTTTCGAAGCTCTTCAAAGAACGTATCTCGGTTCCATTTCGTTCTTTTTGCGCTTGTTGAGCCGGTAGGCTTGGCAGAAAGGCCGTACACTTGCGGCACAAGAATGTCGATCCCGCTAGCCTTAAACCGCTTGGCCTCGAGAGCGTGCAGAGAGAAGGCCGACTCGCTGCACTCGTTTATGTATCGAATGATGCGTCGCAATTCCTCGTTGATTTGATCGACAACGATGATCAGAATGAAGCTTCCGGCAGCCAAGGACTGACTGATTCCCTGCTCGAAATTGTCCTGATCCCAGTCTCCCGCGACTGCCTCCTCGATTAGGGCCGGTAGGGCCTTGCCCCTCATTCGTCGAATGCGGCTATCGAGCTCGCGATAACTCATGCCCCACAGAAACGCGGCGTACTCGAGTATCTGGCCGATCACTTTACGCTTGCTCTCTGGGTTCGCTGCGAGCTTGCATTCGACGATCGCGATGTCGCCGTCGGCACTGAACGCGAGAATATCGGTATTTCCAGAACCGGGAAGTCCGAACTCGCCGACGGCAAAAACAAGTTGGGAAACACCTTCCCGAATCTCCTCCACAGGGATCAAAGACGGGGATTCAAGGAAAAGGTCTTGGAGTTCAACCTCGGCTTTGGCGCTCACAGGATTAGCGGGCTCCCATTCGTTGGAGTCGTTGTTGCGCACGAGAATGTTCATGACTGCTCCGTTTGTGCCGGTACGAGGGCAACAGCCCGTCGTGGTTTCCATTGCGGTTTGTAGACAATTGTAGGGAATACTACCACGCAGTCGCAAGGAAGAGGTGTCTACCCGGCGTTGTCGGGCAAGAAAGATCTACACCGGGCATTTTCGCCGCAAAGCGTTGCCGGGCGCGGCGATTGCGTTTGTCGCGCATGTTCAGCGACCAATCGGAAGAATTCCGGCGTGGGCAAGGGGTTGTCAAGATTTCAGCGTTTTACTGACGGCCTTGCGGTAGCCGGTTACGGTGATACTGTTGTCGGGGTAGACGTCGACGACGGCGTACGCGTTGTTTTGCGGTCCGGAACCTTCCACCATGGCTTTCAGCGTGTAGTAGTGGATCCCGCCGATGCGGGAGTAGTCGCCGGCGTGGTTGTGTCCCTGAAAAACAGCGAGTACCCGTCGCGATGCTTGCAGGATGTCGCGGACGGCTGCCGCGTTGTTGACGTAGACGGGGCCTTCGCCGTCGAGTTGCTGGTGGACGAACGCGATAACCGGTCCGGTCGATGTCGCCAGGTCGTGTTTCAGCCATTCGAGCTCGTGCGGTGGAATATTGGCGTCTTTCCAATCGAAGTTGCCGTGGTCGTAGGGCTTGCCGTCGGCGGTGAAACACGCGTCGAGCACCACGAAGTGAACACCGTTGTAGTCGAATGCGTAGTATGTCGCGTCGCTTGGAATATTCGTATTGTCGACGCGGGCGAGAAACTGCTTCTTGGAGATGCCGTCTAGGTCGTGATTGCCCAACACGTGGTATCGCGGCCCCTCGAATCGGGCAAATACGTTTTCGATCGCCGATAGATATTCGAGCGTCGATTGTTCCGTCGTCGGCGAGCCCTGGTCCTTGAAATCGCCCAGCTCGATCAGGAAGTCCACCTTTTGTTGGTTCATCAGGTCGACGCACTCGGTCATCTTGGAGAGCGATTCCCGGTAAACGCGGCTCGTGCTCGGTTTGTCGGCGTAGTGCGAATCGGTCACGATTCCAAACGAAACCTTGGGAACGCGGTCGGCGGAAAAGGCGGTGCCGACGCTCAGGCCGGCAAGAATGGAGGCCGATGCCTTGAGAAAGTCACGGCGAACGATCCGCCACCGAGGGTGATCGGTTGTGTTCGAAAGCGTGTTCATGATCGCACCTGCGGGCTTGATGGGGTGTGTACCGGCCGACGGAATAGGTAAGGGGAAATCTGCAACCGACGGCTTTCGGGCAGGGGACTGCCAACGACCGGGAAAGCGCTACGCTTGCAATCCATGGAAAGGCCTGCTGATACCCGATGCCCGAACGAAGCCAACGCGAAGCCGAGGGTAAACCGGGCGCCGGTTGAATTCAAGCGTTTGCCGTGTTGGCAGACTATTCTGTTCGGCGGGACCGATTCTTCCTTCGGTCCCCGTACGGGCCAAGAGGAGGTGGATGTTTCCCCTCTTACCGTATAGACCTATCTTCACTTCGGGGTATGGGAACGGCGGCGGGCGGAAACGGCGCGTTTTTGC
>CAYVVR010000086.1:3766-10468 GCA_964454655.1 uncultured Planctomycetaceae bacterium
CGCGCGACGGCATGTTTCGAAGCGAGCCGTTTCGCGCGAGACGACGGCGTCGCTTTGCGAGTACAATGGTGCCCGACAGTCGATATTGCCGAATCTTTGGTACGCTTTGCGGGAGGCCACCGATGCGGCGTCGTACGTTTCTGGCCGTCGGTAGTGCGTTGGCGGCGACGGGGTTTTGTCGTGCCGAAACGCTTCCTTCGCCCGACGCATTCGAGGCGCGCTCCCTTTTCGAAGCCGACGATCCGCGTGTGCTCGCGTTGGCCGAGCGGGTCATGCGGAAGTGCATTTTGGAAAAAGTCATGCCGCCCACGCCGCCGCTGGCCCATCGCTGGATCGTCCCCGGCGGGCCGTATTACAAGGGGCAGTGGATCTGGGACACGATGTTCGTCGTCGATCTGCTGGCGTTGATTCCCGGCAGCCGGGGGTTGATCCGCGAAATCTTTCAGAATTATTGGGACTTCCAGGACCGCTGGAACGCGACGGCGCCGTCGTACGCCAAAGACATGATCACCGTCGCCATCAAGACCGCGCCGCAGCCGGTCCGGCAGTTCTCGCAAATTCCGATCCTTGCATGGGGCGTCGAGCGGGTGTTTCGCCGCAACGGCGATCGTGAATTGTTGCGACAGTGCCTGTCGCGGCTGGAACGCTTTCACGATTGGTTTTGGCGCGAACGCGATTTGCACGGCAACGGACTGGTCGTGCTGGGATCGTATTCGGGCAAGGTACAACACGCCCGGTGGGAAACCTACGACTACGCCTGCAACCTCGACGACTTGCACCTGACGCGTCATCCCCGTCGTAAGGGTCCCGACGAAGGGCCGTGGTACGGCGACATCTGCGTGCCGGGGAACACGGCCTACCTGATCATGGCCGAGAAAAGTCTAGTCCGACTGGCCGAAATCGCCGGCGATGCCGAGATGGCTGCCCGTCGTCGCGCTTTCATCGAGCGGGGTGTCGAGGGCATGCGGCGATACATGTGGGACGACGAGGCGGGCACGTTTCTTTCCGTCCGGCGCGACACGCTCGAGAAGATTCGCGTTCCCGCCGTCGGTAGTTGGATGGCCTTACCGGCAGGCGTTCCCACGCAAGCGATGGCCGACCGGATGGCCGAAGTGCTTTCGACGCCCGATTGGATGACGCCCCTGCCGGTGCCGACCGTCGCCCGCAGCGATCCCCGGTGGCGATCGAACGCCTTTTGGCGAGGCGACGTGTGGCCGCCGACGAACTATCAAATAGCAAGCGGGCTGGCCGCTTATGGACATCACGAGCTTGCCGCTATGATCGCCGACAAGTCGGTGGCGAACGCGATCGCTCAGGGGATCAGCGAGCACTACGATTCACTGACGGGCCGGCCGCTGGGCGTGCGTGACTACTGCATGGGCTGCACGCTCGTGACGATGATGCTCGACGGCCTCACGCAAGAACACCGCCTTGCGCTTCACGGGTGAGCACCCCCCATACTAGCGGGTTTGTTTCGCTGTCGCCGCGCAAAGAAAGAGCCCGGGACACCGCCGGGCATCTTTCATGGGGTAGTGGTCAAGGCGGAGGGCATGGGACTCGAACCCACAACCCCTTGCGGGGCACCTGATTTCGAGTCAGGCTGCTAACCAATTCGCGTACCCTCCGTTCGACCCCAAATCGGGGCGGGGATGAGGCCGGCGCGAGGGCCGATTGGCGCCTCTCCCTTACCCAATATATACACAATCTTCCGCAAAGGTGAAGACCTCCTTACGGAAAGATTTCGGTCCGACCCGTCCGTCCGATGAAGACAATCTTCGCGCGAATCGCCCCGCCGGAAAACGCCCCCCGACCGGCGATTTTTTCGGGCAGCGTGCGTCGTTCCCGGCCCCTCAGCTTCCCTCGACAGGAGGGTGGACGGCACTCGCCCGGAACAAGTCGTTCCGTTCGCGAATCGGCCTTCACGCTAGGCATCGGCCTTCGCCGATCGTCGGGGCGAAGAAGGCTTGCGAAGCGTCGCACGCTTCGGTGAACACCGGCAGTGGTGCGTCATTCGCTTGGCCGCGGCAGGCGCCCCGCCAACCGGCGAGAACCGACCCAAAAAACTTACCCCCTCAACAGAACCAACAACGGTGATTCGGCCGTCTCGCGATTGTGATTTGCACGGGTTTTGCTGTTCGCGACGAACGGCCGGTTGCGACGAGGCGACCGGTGCCGCCGACGATTCCGAGTTTGCGACGGGATTGTGACGGCCCTGTAGGTGGTTCGCGATGTGTCGGCTACTCGGAACGTTCGTCGTGTGTTGAGGGCAAAAAAACTTGTCCGCATGCGGTCCGTCTTCGGCCGATCTTCACGACGGAAGCCGACCATCGAACGGTCTGCGACGCGGTCCATCGGAGCCGTGTGTCTTACCTTGCTACCGCGTCGTTCTTCCTTTCCAGCGTCGTTTCATTCCCTTGAGGTTTGCGCCGATGAAAAAACGACTGATTCGCGTGGTGACTCGCGATGTGGATGGGGAGCTTCGCATTCGGGACTACGATTCGCCGGAAGATTTGCTGAAGCGTCACACTCAAGTGGGGGTAGACGATTGCAGCACCGATTTGGGCGTTCGGGGCATGCCCGTCTTCCGCGGATTGATCGGTCCGATCCCCGAAGACGGAAGCGTCGTTCGCTACGAGTCGCCGGAGGTGTTCGAGACGCTGACCAAGGAATGGTCGGCGCAGCCGACGCGGCGTCGCTGCCGTTCCCGTCGTTCGAATCGGGAAAGTGCCCATTCTTGACGACGGAGCCGCAACGCCCGCAGTGGGAGTCGCGCCGCAGTTCCCCTTGCGACCGCCGGAACTGCGGCCTTTTTTTGCGCCGTGCGAAGGCGGCTTTCAAGCTTGCTTCAGCTTTTCGATCTCGGCTTGAATCTCGGCGATCTGCTTTTCGATCGCTTCGAGTTCGCGGGGATCGTCGTTTTGACGGCGCATGCCCGCCGCCTGCTGTTGCAGCTTCTGCAAGCGCGTCCGCAGGACTTCGATTTTCTTCTTAGTTTTCTTGTCCATCGTGGTCTCCTTTCGTTGCGGCGTTCCGAGCTGCTTCGCGTTCCAAGGCGAGCCGTCGCGCGAAGGCGAGAGCCTCTTCCTTGGTTGACAGCTCGCCGTCGAGCTGAGCGCGGCGTACGGCCGCCAGAAGCTCGCCGAACAGCGGCCCCGGACGCATCCCCTCGCGGATAAGATCGCCGCCGTCGAGCAGCGCCGGCGGATCGAGCACTTCCGGCGGCAGGCGGCGCTTCTCGCGGCACCATGCGACATCGGCGAGCGATTCGCCGCGAACCCGGCAGACCGCCTCGGCCAGATCGAGAAGCTCGTCGGCCGCTTCGTTTGCCAGCACGGGCTGGACGACCGACCACGGCTTCGCAGACGCCCTTTCGATCGTCCCCAGGTTTTCCAAGATGAAGACCGCCCGCGCCGTTTGCGCGTTCGACAGTTTGCGTCGGCGACAGAAGGCGGCCAGCCGTTCGGCGTCGAGTTTCCCTCTCGCCCAGGCGGCCAAGGCCGCGGGAAAGCTTGGGGCGTCGAGTTTCTCCAGCACGGCCGAGGTTTCCTGCCACCAAGGATCGTCGGGCGAAGACGGCGTCAACTCGGGCGCGATGTGCGGCAACAGCCCTGTTGCGTACAGCAGTTCGAGTCCGCGACGTCGATTCGGATCGGTCAAGATCCGCTCGAGCTCGGCGGTAATGCGTTCGGCGCTGACGACGGGCAGTTGGTCGGCCATCTCGACGATGGCGCGGTACGTGTTTTCTTCGATCGCGAAGCCGAAACGTGCGGCGAACCGCACCGCCCGCACGAGCCGCAGCTTGTCTTCGCTGAACCGCTCGCGTGGATCGCCGATCGCGCGAATCAGGCCCCGCTTGAGGTCCTCCCGTCCGCCGACGAAATCGAGGACGCGTTCCTCGACGGGATCGTAGAACAGCCCGTTGATGGTGAAATCGCGACGTTTGGCGTCTTCTTCGGCACCGCAATATTCGACGCCCGAGGGCCTGCGTCCGTCGAGGTATTCTTTGTCGCGTCGGAAGGTGGCGACTTCGACCTGCCCGGCGCCGGGCGGGCCGAGAACGACGATCACGCCGAACGCAGCTCCCACGGCCACGGTCCGTTCCTTGCGAAACAGGCGTCGAACCTGTCGCGGCCGAGCCGAGGTGGCGATGTCGTAGTCTTTGGGCTCGATCCCGAGCAATTGGTCGCGGACACACCCGCCCGCCCAATAGGCTTCGAACCCGGCCTCGCGCAGACGCACCACCAGCGAGCGGGCGAACTCGCGTTGCCGTCGGGGATCGATCACGTTGCTTTCCGCCGCTGCATCCATTCGTCGCCGTCCCGTGCGTCGCCGAGAACCTGTACGCCGTTTCCGTCAGCCTACGGGATGACGCGCATGGCGACAACCGGGTCTCGACGCCGCCGGTGTTCGTTGAAAGGCGAGAAAAGCACGCCCGACTTGCGGGAATTCGGTGTACCCTGCCGGCACGACGATTTACATTGTATAGAAAGCCGCGTTTCCCCCCCGGATGACGGCTACTGGGCAGAATGGAGGAATCAACTCGTGTTGTCGAACATCGTTCCGTGGAGACTGAATGCCCGCTCGACCAGCGAAGGCCGCCGAAGGCGTCGATCTTGTTTGCTTGGAATCGCTGAAAAGCGAGTCGTCGCCGTCGTCGGGCTCACCGTGGTCGCGATCCTTTTGTTCGCGACTACCGTGCGGGCCGAGCTGCCGACGCTGCACGTCTCGTTCTCCGAAGCCGAAGGAATCGGCGCCGAAAAGGGCGTCATGCGTCGCGATCCGAGCGATATCATCCGCGTGAACGATCAATACTACGTGTGGTACTCGAAGGGCAACATTGCTCCCGGATACGATGCGACCGTGTGGTACGCGACCTCGCCCGACGGCCGCCATTGGACCGAGCAGGGGATGGCGTTGGGCAAGGGGCGTCCCGGCGGTTGGGATGGAGCCAGCGTCTTCACCCCGAACATTCTCGTCGCCGAGGGTCGGTATTGGCTGTTCTACACGGGCACGTCGCGTAAGTGGGGGCCCGGCTTCGTTCCCGATTCGAAGATCGGCATCGCCGTCTCGGATTCGCCCGACGGTCCGTGGGAACGTGTGTCGGGCAACCCGGTCTTGCGGAACAGCGACGATCCCGACGACTTCGACAGCCACCTGGTGGACGACGCTTGCCTGATCGTCCGCGACGGTCGTTACTGGTTGTACTACAAGGGGCGGCAGTTGGGGAAAGGCGCCGGCCAAACCAAGATGGGCGTCGCGATCGCCGAGCATCCGCAGGGACCGTACGTCAAGTACGAGGGGAATCCGGTGGTACCGGGCGGACACGAGGTGCTTGTCTGGCCCCAGGGAGAAGGCGTCGCCGCGTTGATCGGCACGGTCGGTCCGCCGACGATCACCCGCTCGATTCTCTATGCCGACGACGGTCTCCATTTCACCAAGCGCTACAACCTCGCCGAGGTCCCTTGGGCCGGCGGCGCGTATCGGCCCGAGGCCTTTACCGACAGTAATACCGGCGGCCTGATCGAATGGGGCGTTCACATCGGCCGACGCAAAGGCTTTCTGCCGTTTATCGAACGATTCGACCTGGTCGCCGAGCCGTCCGATTCGTCCCCGGAAAAGTGAGGTTGCGTCATGAACCGTGCGCCTTGTCGGCTGCCGGGAATGGTTCTGGCCGCCGTCGTGCTCGTTGCTGCGCCCGTGCAAGGCCAATCGACCGGCGAGACGACCGGCTTTCGCGTCCCGGCGATGTGGGAGTACAGTGCTCCCTTGATCGCCCCCGAGCCGCGCGAAAAAGAGCCCAGCCACGCCCAAAAAGACCCGACCGTCGTCTACTACGGCGGTAAGTGGCACGTGTTCATGACCGTCAAGTTGCCCACCCGGTCGGCGATCGAATATTGCGCGTTCACGCGTTGGGAAGAGGCGAACGCCGCGAAGCGAACGCTGCTTACCGTCAGCGACAGCAACTATTTTTGCGCGCCGCAGGTGTTCTACTTTCGTCCGCACGAATGCTGGTACTTGATCTACCAGGTGGGCGTTCCGGGACAGCGAAAAATGTGGGTCGCCTACTCGACCACCAAGAACATCGAAGACCCTTCGTCGTGGACGAAGGCTCGGCCGATCCTCGACGGCGGTCCCGACGACCCGCGAACGGTCGGCGGGTTGGACTACTGGATCATTTGCGACGACCAACGCGCGTATCTGTTCTTCACCAGCCTCAACGGCAAGATGTGGCGAATGTGGACGACGCGCGAAGAGTTTCCTTACGGCTTCCGCGATTGCCGCGTGGCCCTACAGGCCAAGATTTTCGAGGCAAGCCACACGTACCGCCTCGAGGGACTCGACAAGTACTTGACGATCGTCGAAGAAAACGGGAAACGCTATTACAAGGCGTACCTGGCCGACCGGTTGGACGGCCCGTGGACGCCCGTCGCCGACACCGCCGACCATCCGTTCGCCGGCTGGAAAAATATTCGCCCCGCCGAAGGTGTCGAACCGTGGACCGACAACGTCAGCCACGGCGAGTTGTTGCGCGCAGGGTACGACGAAACGCTGACCGTCGATCCGCAACACCTGCGGATGTTGTTCCAAGGGATGCTCGAAAAAGACAAGCGAGGAAAACCCTACGGCGCATTCACCTGGCGATTGGGCCTGCTGACACCCGTCGAAACGCCCTGATCCGGGCTTCCGACGCTAAAGCCGGTT
>CAYVVR010000087.1:0-10453 GCA_964454655.1 uncultured Planctomycetaceae bacterium
GACCATGTGCAGTGTGCCGGGATTCTTGCCCGCAAATTCGGCTTGCCGGTGTTCATGACCGAGACGACCTACCGCGCAGCCGACGCCCGCGTCAATCTAGGCCGCATCGATCGATTGCGGCATTTCTCATCGGGTGAAACACTCCAATTCGGGCATTTGCGGGTGGAAACGATTCGGACGCCGCACGATGCCGCCGACGGTGTGGCCTTCGTCGTCGACGACGGATGCCGTCGGCTGGGAATTTTGACCGATCTTGGACACCCATTCCCTGAATTGGACGGCGTGCTCGAGTCTCTCGATGCCGTATTGCTCGAGAGCAATTACGATCCACGTCTGCTGGAGACCGGCGATTATCCGGCGTTCCTCAAAGATCGCATCCGCGGTCGGCATGGTCACCTTTCCAACGACGAGTGCGCGCAACTCGTTCGGCGATACGGCAAGCGGTTGCGATGGGTGTGTCTGGGCCATCTTTCGGACGAAAACAACACCCCTCAGCATGCCGAGCGCACCTTCCGTCGACATGTCGGGGAAAAACTACCATTCGACGTAGCGCCGCATTACGAGCCCGGCCGCCTGCTCCGATTGGAATGAGAAGGCGCCGCGATCTGAAAGCAGACGGCCACTTCGGCGAACGTCAGCGGTATCGTGATTTGGCCGATCCTTCCCACATGTCGGGGTTCGTGCCGAGTTTTTCTTTCAGCGGTCGAGTGAGTTCGTCGAGCTTGGCGACGAGTTCTTCCGACAGAGCCAAATCCCCCGCCTTGGCATTCGATTCTGCTTGCCGCGGATTGCGAATACCGCTGATGACGGCCGTCACGCCGGGCCGATGCAGCAACCAAGCCAATGCCAATTCGACCAGCGGGATGCCTTCTTCCGCGGCAACTTTTTCGATCGCGGCGATAGCGGCAAAGGTTTCTTCCTCGGCACCGTCTTCGCCGTGCCTGGTAAGGGGACGATTCTTGGAAAAGTGTCGCGAGCGACCACGTCCCGGCGGGACCTCATCGGCGTGATGGAACTTGCCGGTGAGTAGTCCGATCGCCAGCGGGCTGTAGCACAAAATACCGATGTTTTCACTCAGGCATTTCGGAACGATCTCGTATTCGATCGCCCGGAACAGCAGACTGTACGGCAATTGGTCGGTCACGGGACGTCCGACGCGCAAGGCGTCGTCCAAATCGCGGACGCCGAAATTACAAACGCCCGTATAACGCACCTTGCCTTGCTCTCGGAGAGCGTCCAACGCTCGCCAAGTCTCATCCAAGGGCACTTCGCGGTTGTACCAATGCACTTGGTACAAATCGATGTAGTCGGTTTGCAATCGCCGCAGGCTGCGCTCGCAGGCCGCGATGACGTCGTCGTAGCGTGCGTTCTCCTGACTGAACTTGGTCGCAATGACAACTTGGTCTCGCCGGCCGACGAGCGCCTTCCCCAGTCGCTCTTCAGACAACCCGTTGCCGTACATTTCGGCGTTGTCGAAGAAATCGATTCCCGCATCGATGGCCGCGTGAACGGCGGCGATCGAGTCTTCTTCGGGTTGATCGCCCCAAGTGGCATCGCCGGACAGCGACCAACACCCCATCGCGATTCGGGAGACGGTCAAATCGGTGTTCGGAATCGTCGTTCGCTGCATGGTTGTTCGTCCTCGTTCGGCACACGGGAAACGGTTTACGATGCGGTCGAGTCGGTGCGTCGTCGACGTCCGTGTAATGGATCCACCCCGCGAATAAGACTGCATTGTCGACGGCTCGGCAACCGATAGGAAACGGCAAAAGGCGACGGTTACGAATGGACAATATGGCTATTTCACCAGATAACACAGTCATTATTTGCTGTCCTTGACGCCTTCGACGACGCCTATTTTAATGGCTCGTGGAGGCTGTCGTAACCGCACACGTCTGTCGAACACGGTGCCGTCCCGGCACCGGGGGGAAGGTTCACAACGCGGTTGCACGGATGGAACGATGCCGCAGTCGTTGGGTGACCGAGTGTCGAGTGCCTCGACGGTGATGACGTCGCGGCAGTCGGAATAGCGAGAATCGGTCACCCCGAAGACTTCCGGACGATCGATCCGAAATCTTCCCCCGAATCACGCCCGATTGATGTAACTCGTCTACTGAAGGCTGATACAGGTGCAGCCAAAAGGGGCTAGGCTCGTTTTGGCACGGATCGCGCTTTGGGTGCGCGCTTGCGAAGCGAGTTGCAGAGTTGTCGTGAATTGCCGACGGCTCGCGCGAGCGTTCCCACGGCGACCGATGAAACTCGCAGTTCCTTTCAACACGGGGAGGCTCTCTCGTGGCGGACTCGGATCAACGAACGTGTTCTTGCGAGAACGTCTCGGAAGACGAATTGCTGGCGCAACTCGACGACGTCTTGGAGCAGTATAAAGATGTCCCGGGCGGCCTGATTCCGGTGCTCCAAATCGCCCAAACGATGTTTGGGTATCTACCTGAGAGCGCCTTGAAAAAAATCTCGCTTGCGTTGGGTATTTCGTACAGCGAGGTGGCCGGCGTCGTATCGTTTTATTCGTACTTTACGACCGTGCCGCGGGGTAAACACGTCATTCGCGTGTGCCTGGGAACGGCCTGCTACGTTCGCGGCGGAAAGGAAGTGCTTGCCGCGCTCAAGGATGAATTGGGAATCGACGTCGGCGAAACGACCGCCGACCGCAGCTTCTCGCTCGATGTCGGTCGATGTTTCGGTGCCTGCGGCCTGGCGCCGGTAATCATGGTCGACGACGACGTGCATCAGCGGGTGAAACCGGCCCGTCTCGGGCAAATTCTGGAGACCTATCGACAGTCCGACGCCGAGAGCAACGCACCGCAAGGAGCGATTCGATGACGAAGATTCGTAGTGCCGAACAGCTGACGCAGTTGCGTGATACGATCCGCGCCGATCGCGACGCGCGCCGAACGGCAGGCCATCACGAAATCCGGATTTGCATGGGAGCCGGATGTATCGCGTCGGGCGCCGCCGAAGTCAAAGAAGCCCTACAGCAAAGCCTTCACGCCCACGCGATGGATCGCCATGTTCGCGTGATCGGCACGGGTTGCTTGGGCCCCTGTTCGGGCGGTCCGGCCTTGGTCGTCGACGGCGTCTTCTATCAACACGTCCGGCCGCAAGATGCCGATGCGATCGTGAGTGAACATTTGCGGCGAGGAACGCCCGTCGAACGGCTCACCTTCCGCCGCGCCGACGGTCGTAGCGTCGCCGGCGAATCGGAAATCGAATTCTTCGCCCGGCAAACGAAAATCGTGCTGCGCAACTGCGGGCGCATCGACCCGACCAGCATCGAAGATTATATCGCCGAAGACGGATATCAGGCGTTGGCGAAGGTCCTCGCGCAAGACGATCCCGAGGCGGTCATCGATACCTTGAAAACCTCCGGCTTGCGAGGGCGCGGCGGTGCCGGTTTTCCGACGTGGATGAAATGGAACTTCACGCGGCAAGCGCCCGGCGACGTGAAATACGTCGCTTGCAATGCAGACGAAGGTGATCCCGGGGCGTTCATGGATCGCAGCGTACTGGAAGGCGATCCGCACAGCGTGATCGAGGGGATGGCGATTGCCGGCCTAACGATCGGTGCCGAGCGCGGCTTCGTGTATGTGCGAGCGGAATACCCCCTGGCGATCGAACGACTCAAGACGGCCATCGAACAGGCCCACGAGTACGGGTTGCTCGGCGACGATGTACTGGGAAGCGGACGTCGTTTCGAGCTGGAAATCCGAATGGGGGCGGGAGCATTCGTCTGCGGCGAAGAAACCGCCTTGATGACGTCGATCGAAGGAAAGCGGGGCGAACCGCGTCCGCGTCCGCCTTTCCCCGCCCAAAAGGGACTTTGGGGTAAGCCGACGCTGTTGAACAACGTCGAAACGTACGCGAACGTTCCGGCCATCGTACTCAACGGCGGCGAATGGTACGCCGAACACGGCACCGAGAAAAGCAAGGGAACGAAAGTCTTCGCCCTGGCAGGCGCGATCAACAACGCAGGGTTGGTCGAAGTCCCCATCGGCATGCCGCTGGGCGACTTGGTGTACGACATCGGCGGCGGCATTCCCTCGGGCAAGAAGTACAAAGCGGCCCAAATCGGCGGCCCGTCGGGCGGATGCATCCCCAAGCAGTATTTGAACGTGCCGCTCGACTACGAATCGTTGGCCGACCTGGGAGCCATCATGGGCTCGGGCGGCCTGATCGTCATGGACGAAGATAGCTGCATGGTCGACGTCGCCCGCTACTTCCTCGAATTCGTTCAGGAAGAATCGTGCGGAAAATGCGTCCCCTGCCGCGTCGGCACGAAACGCATGCTTGAGATCATGAATCGCATTTGCGAAGGCAAAGGCGAAGAAGGCGATCTCGAGCGGCTGATCGAACTGGGCGAGATGATCAAAGACACGGCACTGTGCGGCCTCGGCCAAACGGCCCCCAATCCCGTCCTGTCGACGATTCGCCACTTCGGCTACGAATACGTCGAGCACATTCGCGACAAGCATTGTCGCGCCGGTGTGTGCCCGTCGCTGGTGTACGCGCCGTGCGAAAGTGCCTGCCCGGCCAACGTCGATATTCCCGGGTTCGTTTCGCTGGTGGCCGAGAAGCGATACGCCGAGGCTCTCCGCCTGCATCGTGAGCGAAATCCGTTTGCCGCGATTTGCTCGCGGGTGTGCTTCCATACGTGCGAGGACAAGTGTCGGCGTTCGACACTCGACGAGCCGGTTGCGATTCGTGCCATCAAGCGATTCATGGTCGACCAAGAGGTCACCGTCCAGATTCCCGAGATTCGCGAGAATCCGGAAAACGCCGCACGAAAAGTGGCCATCGTCGGCGCCGGACCGGCCGGCTTGTCGTGTGCCTACTTCCTCGCCAGGCTGGGCTATCGACCGAAGGTCTTCGAGGCCGAGCCGAGACCCGGCGGCATGCTCGTACAAGCGATTCCCGCCTACCGCTTGCCTCGAGAAATCGTCGCTCGCGAGGTGCGAATGATCGAGCGGATGGGCGTCGACATCATCACCGGCATGCGGCTGGGCACCGACTTCACCCTGGAAAGCCTGAAGGGCGAAGGCTACGAAGCCGTGTTCCTCGCCGTGGGGGCTCCGGAAGGGGCACCGTTGGGGCTGGGAGCCGACAACGTCGAAAACGTAACCGACGCGTTGAGCTTCTTGCGAACGTACAACATTCGCGGCTCGGTCCCCGTGGGCAAACGCGTGGTCGTCATCGGCGGCGGCAATTCGGCGATCGACGCAGCGCGAACCGCCCTTCGACTCGGAGCGGAAGACGTCACCATCATCTATCGCCGCACGCGCGAAGCGATGCCGGCCTACGAGGAAGAAATCCAAGAGGCCGAACACGAAGGCGTCAAGCTGATGTTGCTGACGGCCCCGACCGAAATCCTCACCGAAGGGAATCGCGCCGTGGGCGTGCGTTGCGTCCCGATGCGATTGGGCGAATTCGACCGTACGGGCCGCCGAAAACCGGAAGAAAGCGGTGAGGCGTTCTGTGTCCCGGCCGATCAAATCTTGGTCGCCATCGGCCAAAAGCTGGATGCTTCGTCCATCCTGAAAGATGTCGATCTGGAATTGACCCCGCGAGGGTACATCCGCGTCGATCCGGTAACCTGCCAGACGTCGCAGCGATGGATATTCGCCGGGGGCGACGCAGCAATCGGACCGTCGTCCGTCGTCGAAGCGGTTGCCGCCGGAGAACGAGCTGCCGTCGGCATCGACAAATTCTTGACAGGCGCCGAGCATGCCTTCTGGCGCGAAACGCAGGAGATCGACACCCACTTCGATCCCGACGCCGAACCGGTCGATACGCCGCGAGAAAAACTGCGGTTGATTCCCGTCGAACGCCGTCGTGCGAACTTCGACGAAGTCGAACTCCCCTGGCCCGAACCGGTTGCAGTGCGGCAAGCGGAACGGTGTCTCCGCTGCGATTACGGAAAACGCTGTGCCGACATCGACGTGACCCACTAACCGCCCGGTTTCGTTTGACGTGTGCGTGCCTCGAACCGAATCTTTTTGACTTTCAGATAGCGACGGAAGCCCGAAAATGGTCCGCATCTTTATCAACAACCGTTCGATCGACGCGCCCGAGGGAGCCACGATTTTGGAGGTCGCCCGGCGCGAGGGCATTCGCATCCCGACGCTTTGTCACTTGGAAGGACTTCCACCCATGGGTGCGTGCCGGGTTTGCGTGGTCGAAGTGGTCGGCGCGCGCAACTTGGTGGCCTCGTGCTCGACGCCGGTTGCCGAAGGCATGAAAATCTTCACCCATTCGGCGAGAGCCCGAAATGCCCGAAAGGCCGTCGTCGAGCTGTTGCTTTCGGAACACAACGGCGAGTGCCAAACGTGCGACCGCAATGAGGATTGCGAACTGCAATCGCTTGCTTCCGAGCTCGGGGTTCGTGAAATTCCGTATCGCGGCGAGAAGGCTCCGCGACGGATCGACGAATCGACCCCCTCACTCATTCGGGATTCGGGCAAATGCATCAAGTGCCGTCGCTGCGTGACGGTCTGCAACGAAATCCAAAACGTCGGCGCCCTCTTTCCACAAGGTCGCGGATTCCAAACGCAAATCGGCGCGGCGTTCAACCGCGAGCTGGCCGGTGTGGCGTGCGTCAAATGCGGGCAGTGCGCCGCCGTGTGCCCCGTGGCGGCCATCAGCGAACGGGATCAGATCGACGAGGTGTGGGAGGCCCTCGACAAGCAAGACAAGTTCGTCGTCATTCAGACGGCACCGGCTATCCGTGCGGCGTTGGGTGAAGGGTTCGGACTTCCGCCGGGAACGCTGGTCACCGGTCGAATGGTGGCCGCTTTGCGGCGGTTGGGGTTCGATGCGGTCTTCGACACAAACTTCGCCGCCGACCTGACCATCATGGAGGAAGGCACGGAACTGCTTACTCGCCTGAAACGTGCGCTGGTCGACAAGGAAGAAGTCGCCCTCCCCATGTTCACGAGCTGCTCACCCGGCTGGATTCAGTACATGGAGTACTTCCATCCGAACTTGCTGGCGAATCTGTCGACCTGCAAATCGCCGCAACAAATGTTCGGCGCCGTGGCGAAGACGTATTACGCCAGAAAACTGGATAAGCGTCCCGAGGATATCTTCGTCGTCTCCGTCATGCCGTGTACCGCCAAGAAATTCGAAGCGGCGCGGCCGGAAATGCGGGCAAGCGGAACCAAAGATGTCGACGTGGTTCTGACGACTCGTGAATTGATTCGCATGATCCGCTCGGCGGGGATCGACTTCATCGCTCTGCCCGACGAAGAAATGGACGCGCCGCTCGGACTTTCGTCCGGTGCGGCCGACATCTTCGCCAATACCGGCGGCGTGATGGAAGCCGCATTGCGCACGGCGTACGAACTGGTGACGGGCAAACCGCTTCCGTCCGAAAACCTGCACGTGAAGCCGCTGGCCGGTCTTTCCGGGGTCAAAGAAGCCGCGTTGCGCATCGAAGGCACGCTACCGGAATGGCAATTCCTCGAGGGAGCAACGCTGAACGTCGCCGTGGCCCACGGCCTGGCGAATGCCGAAAAGGTCATTCGTGCCGTCGAACAGGGCGAAAAGGCGTATCATTTCGTGGAAGTGATGACCTGTCCGGGCGGCTGCATCGGTGGTGGCGGACAGCCGCGTTTCACCGACAATTCCGTTCGTGAAGCTCGAATCGCCGCCATCTACCGCGAAGACGAAGGCAAGCCGATTCGCAAGTCGCACGCGAACCCCGCCGTTATGGCGTTGTACGAAGAGTTTCTCGGCCAACCGCTCGGTGAACGATCCCACGAGCTGCTGCATACCAAGTATGCCGAGCGATCGCGCGTTCCCGAGTAAGATACCTGGCTCTGGCCGTCGGCGAGAGACGGCGGCTTCTATTCGCGTGCGTGGTAGTGCTGCCCGACGGCGACACGGCGGGTAGAATGGGATTTTTCTGCGCCGCATCTGTTTGGTTGCATGCCGTCGTGTCCGCCGTTTTCGGGGCGTAGTTTGTAATGCCCACCCCATCTCGCACCGACCGTCCCACTTCCAGCAGCTACGCCGCGTGGCGATCGTGCAGCTACCGATATTACGCTGTGTCGCTCTTTGCGCGCGCTTTTTCTCGCCAAATCGAAATGGTCACTCTCGGCGTGTACGTGTACGACCGGACGAGCGACCCGTTGTCGTTGGGATGGCTGGGACTGGTTCAGGCGGTGCCGATGATTCTGTTTGCTCTCGCGGGCGGCCACTTGGCCGATCGCTTTTCGCGAAAGTCGATCATGTTGATCACCTTCGCGGCACAAACAGGCATTACGCTCGGACTGATCTTCACCGTCGTCGGCAAGGTGCCGTTGGTCTGGATGTACGCTTTCTTGGCGGCCGAATCGTTTTGCCAGGCGTTGGGAACCCCGGCCCGGGCGGCAATCGTGCCGCAATTGGTTCCACCTCGCGATTTCAGTAATGCCGTCATGTGGAACAGCAGCATCTTCCAACTGGCGACGATGACGGGGCCTGCCGTCGGCGGGTTGTTGTTGGGAGAAGCCAAATCGACGGTGAACGCGCTCGCCGTCGTCCTCGCCTGTCGCGCCGTGATGACGCTCAGCACACTGCTGCTCCATCCCCGGTCGATTCCGGAATCCGAAACCGCTACACAGAACGACGATTTTTGGGCAGGGCTTTCGTTTTTATGGAGGCGGAAGACGATTCTGGCCGCCATCAGCCTCGACATGTTCGCCGTGCTGATGGGCGGTGTGACCTACCTGTTGCCCGTGTTCGCCGAAGATATCCTCCACGTAGGTGCCACGGGACTGGGATTCTTGCGATCGGCCGAGGCGGTCGGCGCCGTTTTCATGGCGATGGTGCTGGCCCACAGCCCGCCGATGCGCCGCGCCGGGCGCAACATGTTGCTGGCCGTCGTCGGATTCGGTGTGGCGACGATCGTGTTCGGGCTCTCACGTTCGTTCGTGCTCTCGTTGGCGATGATGTTTCTCATCGGGGCGTTCGACAATATCAGCGTGGTCGTAAGGCACACGCTGGTTCAGTCGCTCACGCCCGATTCCATGCGCGGCCGGGTTTCGGCGGTGAACACGATCTTCATCGTCGTTTCGAACGACCTCGGCGGACTCGAATCGGGTGTCACCGCCCGGCTGTTCGGCCCCGTGGGATCCGTCCTCTTGGGCGGCTTCGGGGCAATCGCGGCCGTCGTCGTGATTGCGCGCGTGTGGCCGCAACTGGCTCGAATCGGTCGTCTCGACGAACTCGTTCCCGAATCGGTCGATTGAACGTCACACCGTCGACGGCGTGACAAGCCGCACATCGAGGTTACGCGAGATCGCGTTCCTCGAACAGTAGAAGCGCCAAAACGAAGGCGATCCCCACGTAAAGCAGCGTGAGGATGCCGCACATCGAAAGATAGGCCGAAGACACCGCCTTGCCCGTCCCGATGGCGGTTTCGATGCTGAAATTCTCGAGCATCGGCACAATCACCGACAGCAAGGTCGCCGCAAACGACACGAATTCGAGACGTCCCGCCGTGGCGTCCACGACCGTCGGCAACAAGTGCCCCAGAATGTAGAGCAGCGAACAGATCATCAAGTTGGGCACCAACGGCAGCCGCATCGAAACGGCGACGGCAATGGAGCCCAAGACGCATGCTTCCATGAACGACAACGCCAGCCCGGGCAAAACCCCGACCATTTCGGATTGACATTCGGCCACCGAAGGATCGGGGCGTGCCAACTCACGGGCCTCGTACTTGACCTTGTACGACACCGTCGTCAGAAACAGAGCTCCCAAGACGACGAACAGGAGGGCGACCGGCACCATCACGCCGAGAAATTTCCCGACGACGAACTGCCACCGCGCCACCGGTTTGGACAACAACGTGAGAGCCGTGCGGCCTTCGATTTCTTCCGCGACCGACAAACTCGCAGTCCACACCGCAAGCACAACGGCCAATAGCTTGATGAGGGTGAGCCCCTCAATCTTGAGCATCTTGATGTCTTCCCCCAGGGTGTTGTACGGAATGAAGGGGAAGAGCAACAGGGCGATCACACCGATCGCCATGAGGACACCATATATCGGCTGCGACGTGGCTTCACGGGCAGTAGTGTGTACGATCGCCCCGACACGCGGGAAAAATCGGCGAAGCAATCGCGTGCCGACTAAGACCACCGGAAGGCCGACAGCCAAATAAAGAACTACGATCCACAACGGCTTGATCCAGACCGGGAGCATCGCGTACAGGGTACGCAGGGATCCCAACCAGTCAGCCAGAAGGAGTGCGTCGGTCATCCGATTGCAAACCTCATCGTCACAGTATTGCTAATGTTTCTAACAATTCGGTGATCCAGCTCTCGCTGTGTCCTACGGACACGTAGCGCCGCTGGTTCTCCCGTCTCGGGATGGCACAAGATCCATGCTACCATCAAGCTCGCCGGAACGCAGCCGTTTCGTCACTTCATCGGCCATTCCATACCCCAGGCAGCTGGAC
>CAYVVR010000088.1:0-1111 GCA_964454655.1 uncultured Planctomycetaceae bacterium
TCCCGGCTCGTCACTCGTTGGATGCTCCGGAAGTCGGGGCCGTGACGGTACTTCCACCGTCGGGCGATTCGGCGTCGGCCGGCCGGTCGACCGTTTCGTGGACGTCTTGCGAGATGCGCATCGAGCAGAACTTGGGACCGCACATGCTGCAATACTTCGCGTTGGGTGTCGAGCCGCGTTGGGCCGCTTCTTCCCACATACGACGCGCGGTTTCGGGGTCGATCGCCAGCCGGAACTGTTCTTCCCAGTCGAAGTTGTAACGAGCACGGCTAAGCTGATCGTCCCAATCACGTGCTCCCGGGCGGTGTCGCGCGATATCGGCCGCGTGGGCGGCGATCTTGTAGGCGACCACTCCGGCTCGCACATCGTCCAGGTTCGGCAGCCCCAAGTGTTCCCGCGGTGTGACGTAGCAAAGCATGGCCGCCCCGTACCAGGCCGCCATGGCTGCGCCGATAGCGCTGGTGATGTGGTCGTAGCCGGGTGCCACATCGGTCACCAACGGCCCAAGCACGTAGAATGGGGCCTCGTGGCACCATTCCATTTGCTTGCGGACGTTCATTTCGATTTGGTCCATGGGCACGTGGCCGGGGCCCTCGATCATGACTTGGCAGCCGAGTTCCCATGCCCGCAAGGTTAGGTCGCCCATGACCTTCAGTTCGGCGAACTGGGCTTCATCGCTGGCGTCGGCGACCGATCCGGGGCGCAATCCGTCACCCAGACTCCAGGTGACGTCGTACGTCCGCATGATTTCGCACAGTTCGTCGAAGTGCGTGTAGAAGGGGTTTTCGGCGTTGTGCGCGGCCATCCAAGCGGCGACGAGTGAACCGCCTCGACTTACGATTCCCGTGACGCGTTTCTTCGTCAACGGAATGTGATCTTTCAGCAAGGCACAGTGGATCGTCATGTAGTCGACGCCTTGCTTTGCTTGTTGCTCGACGACGTCCAAAAAATCTTGCGGACGCATGTCCACAATGTCGTCGAGTTCTTCGGCGACTTGGTAGATGGGAACCGTGCCGATGGGAACATCGATAGCATCGATGATCTGACGACGAATGTCGGTAATGTTGTCGCCGGTCGACAAATCCATCACCGTGTCGGCTCCGTATTGCAA
>CAYVVR010000088.1:1121-10416 GCA_964454655.1 uncultured Planctomycetaceae bacterium
GTATTGCAACGCGCAATAGACCTTCTCCAGTTCGCACTCGACATCGCTTTGCAAGGGAGAATTGCCGAGGTTCGCATTGATTTTCGTTCGGCAGGCGATGCCGATGCCGGTGGGTTTGAGGCCTTTTTCGAGATGGACGCGATTCGCCGGGATAACGAGTCGGCCCCGCGCGACTTCGTCCCGAACGAGTTCCGGCGACAATCCCTCGCGCTCGGCAACGAATTCCATCTCGGGGGTGATGATGCCCTGACGTGCTGCTTCGATCTGCGTCATGTGTTCGTGATCCGTGGTATGGTTGACGGGCCGAATGATCGATCGTGTTCGCGGTTACGCGAAGCTACTTGCGTGTGAAGGCGAGTTTGCGTGCGGCGGTTACCTCACACATCGCCGATGAGATTGTATTGCGACGACCTCGGCCGAAGGCAATGCTCTCCCTTTTTGTGCATTATGACGGAGCAAAAGAGCGGCGAAAAGCCCAGGGAAGGAAGCCGGCTCGACGCCTCTTGCAGGTACGCGATTCGGCGGTGGAACATGGACACTTCTTCTGTAGCTGACGCACAGCGGCAGTTGCCCAATGTACGGCGTCGACCAATCATTCCCCGTCGACTGGTGATTCGGCCGGATCGTACGCCAAGTTGGCCGAAAGGTATCGCTCGACTTCGGCTACCGGTAGCCCTTTTCGGCGTGCGTAATCTTCCACCTGATCTCGCGTGATGCGGTCGACGGCAAAATAACGCGCTTCGGGGTGGCTGAAATACCAGCCGCAAACCGAGGCTGGGGGAATCATCGCGCAGCTTTCTGTGAGCTGCATCCCCGTTCGTTCGGGGACTTCCAGGATGCGGAACAGCGTTCGTTTTTCGGTATGATCCGGGCAGGCGGGATATCCCGGGGCCGGTCGAATGCCGCGGTATTTCTCGCGGATCAAATCATCGTTGCTCAGATTTTCATCACGGCCGTAGCCCCACTCCCGACGAACCTTTGCATGCAAATATTCGGCGAAGGCTTCGGCCAAGCGGTCCGCCAAGGCCTTGAGCATGATGGCGTGGTAGTCGTCGTGCTGCTTCTCGTATTCGGCGGCCAGCGACGTCGTTTCGTGGCCCGAGGTGACGGCAAATAGGCCGAGGTAATCTCTCCGACCGCTGTCGATCGGTGCGATGAAGTCGGCAAGCGAGAAATGCACGTCTTGCCCCTTGCGCCGCCACTGCTGTCGCAGCATGTGGAAGCGGGCCGTCGGTTCTTCGGCTTCTTCGGAGGAAAACACCAGAATGTCGTCCCCTTGCGAGTTTGCCGGGAAGAAACCGTACACGCCGATAGGGTGTAACAGGTCGCGTTTGACGATTTCGTCCAGCATCGCACGGGCGTCGTCGAAAAGCGATTTCGCCTGCGTCCCCTTTTCAGGATGTTCCAGGATCGCCGGAAAACGACCGGGAAGTTCCCAGGCGACGAAGAACGGCGTCCAGTCGATATATGGAATCAACGTTTCGACGGTCACGTCATCGACCGACCGAATGCCGACGAACTCGGGAACGGCGATTTCTTGTGACGACCAATCACACGTGAAACGCTTGCGGAACGCCTCGGTATACGGAACCAGCTCCCGCTCTCGGCGTTTTTCGTACGAGGCGATCCAAGATGCTTGCTGTTTTTTGTGACGTTGTTCGAACTCTTCTCGGGCCGGCCCTGAAGACAGGAGATTTTCGACGACGCTGACGCTCTGTGAGGCGTCGGGGACGTGGATGACCGGCTGCGAGTAATGAGGAGCGATTTTCACGGCCGTGTGCTTGCCGCTGGTCGTCGCACCGCCGATGAGCAACGGCTGGCGCATCCCGCGGCGCTCCATTTCGCGGGCGACGTGTACCATTTCGTCCAAGCTGGGGGTGATCAGTCCGCTCAGTCCGACTAGATCCGCGCCCTCCTCGACGGCGGTGTCGAGAATCGTTTCGCAGGGAACCATCACGCCCAAATCGACGATCCGAAAGCCGTTGCACGCCAGGACGATGCCCACGATGTTCTTGCCGATGTCGTGGACATCGCCTTTGACGGTAGCCAGCACGATCGTACCTCGATCGGATGTGTCGCCTTGTTCGAGTTTTTCTTGCTCCATGTAAGGCGATAGATAGGCGACCGCCTTTTTCATGACGCGGGCGCTTTTGACCACCTGCGGCAGAAACATTTTGCCTTCGCCGAACAGGTCGCCTACCGTTCGCATGCCGTCCATCAACGGCCCTTCGATGATGGCCAAACACGACGGATATTGTTGTCGGGCCTCTTCCGCGTCTTGTTCGATGAATTCGTCGATTCCGTGGACCAGGGCGTGGTGCAGACGCTTCTCTAGCGGCAGCTCACGCCATTTTTGCTTTTCGGATTCCGCACCGGTCGAATCCGAGGTCGTCTTGAGACGGTCGGCGAGAGCGATCAATCGTTCCGTTGCGTCGCTGCGGCGATCGAACAAGACGTCTTCGACCGCTTCTCTCAATTCGGGATCGATATCTTCGTAGACGTCGAGTTGGCCGGCGTTCACGATGCCCATGTCGAGGCCGGCTTGAATCGCATGATAGAGGAACGCGGCATGCATCGCTCGCCGAACCGGTTCGCTGCTGCGGAACGAGAACGATACGTTGCTGATGCCGCCCGATACCTTCACGCCCGGGCATTCGGCTTTGATCTGTCGGACCGCCTCGATGAAATTGATCGCGTAACGGTTGTGCTCGGCGATGCCCGTTCCGACGGTCAAGACATTCGGGTCGAAGATGATGTCCTCGGGCGGAAAGCCGACTTTTTCGGTCAGTAGACGGTAGGCTCGTTTGGCGATACGGACCTTGTGCTCGACCGTTACTGCCTGGCCCTCTTCGTCGAACATCATCACGATACACGCCGCCCCGTAGCGACGGACGAGTTTTGCATGTTCGAGGAAGACCTTTTCGCCTTCTTTGAGACTGATCGAGTTGACGATGCCCTTCCCTTGGAGACACTTCAGGCCCGCTTCGAGAATCGACCATTTCGAGCTGTCGATCATGATGGGGACGCGGGCGATGTCCGGTTCGGCGGCGATCAGGTTGAGAAACGTCGTCATTGCCTTCTCGCCGTCGAGCAATGCATCGTCCATGTTCACGTCGATGATGTTGGCGCCCGATTCGACCTGCTGGCGAGCGACGGCGACGGCCTCTTCGTAACGTTCTTCGCGGATCAGGCGTGCAAATCGGCGCGAGCCTGCCACGTTCGTTCGTTCGCCGATCATGGTGAACGTGCCGTCGGGACGCAGGGTCAGCGGTTCGAGACCGCTGAACCGCGTAAGGCCGTCGGGCTCGGGAGGAACGCGAGGTTTTTCCCCGGCAACCGCTTCGGCGATCGCGCGGATATGGTCGGGCGTGCTGCCGCAACATCCGCCGACCATGTTCACCCAACCGGCTTTGGCGAACTGGCCTAGCACTTGGGCCATTTGCTCGGGCGATTCGTCGTATTCGCCGAATTCGTTCGGCAGGCCGGCGTTGGGGTAGCAACTCGTGTAGACGGTGGCCAACGAGGAAAGTTCCTCGACGAACGGCCGCATGAGCTCCGGTCCCAGGGCGCAGTTCAGCCCCACGCTAAACAATGGGGCATGCGAGATCGAAATCCAGAAGGCTTCGAGTGTTTGGCCCGAAAGCGTTCGGCCGCTGCGGTCGGTAATCGTGACCGAGACCATGATGGGAACACGTCGTCCGAGCTCGTCGAACAACTGTTCACAGGCGAACAAGCACGCCTTCAAATTGAGGGTGTCGAAGACCGTTTCGGCCAAGAGAAGATCGCATCCCGCGGCGATCAACGCTTCGGCCTGTTCACGGTACACGGCAACAAGATCGTCGAACGTGACGGCGCGGTATCCCGGGTTTTCGACGTCCGGCGAGATGGACGCGGTTCGGTTCGTGGGGCCGAGCGATCCGGCGACGAACCGAGGCGTGAGGTCCCCCGTCGCGTTCCGGAACTTCTCGATTGCCGTTTTTGCGCAGCCCACGGCCGCCGAATTGATTTCGTGGACAAAATCGCAGAGGTCGTAGTCGGCGAGCGAAATCCGGTTTGCATTGAACGTATTCGTGCACACAATGTGCGATCCGGCCGCCAGATACTGATGATGGATGTCGATGATCGCTTCGGGCCGGGTGACGCACAGCAGGTCGTTGCAACCTTTCAACGGACGCTCGTGATCGGAGAATCGCTCGCCCCGATAGTCGGCTTCTTCCAATCCGAGACGCTGGATCATCGTGCCCATGGCGCCGTCGAGCACCAAGATGCGGCGGGCCAGCAGGTCTCGTAGCACGTGTTCGACCGTTTCCGATACGGCTGTACTCAATGGTTTCCCCTCTCCGTATTGTCCAACGCCATCGCACAGGGGTGGTGGCTGAAAGGTGCCGGGTAGGCTCGCCGGGACGCGCAAGCGACAACGAACAACCCGGTCCCAATTCAAAAACGTATTCTACCGCCCCCCATCAACGCGGAAAGCCGCGATGCTTAACCGGGGACAGGGGAACGGGACTTTCGCCGCACCGGCCTCGAAAAATTATGTGCTTGCATTGCCGAGGCGGGGAACGACAATAGCGAATAGAGGGGATCTATCGAATTCTCTCGTGCCCCCCGACTGTACCAACAAGGCCCCTTGTGTGGTGGGGCTCCTTCCTTTGATGCGTGCTTGTGGTGGTGTCATATGAGACGGCGTCGAGAACATTCGACCGTTAGGTCCAGTGTTCCAACAGCCGATATGCTTGCCGAGGTGTGATCCGTGTTTGAGGCGTTCGGCAATCCGAAACACCTGTTTGCCGTTGTGACCGTGGGACTTGCCTTTGCGTGGGTGGGGCTTGTGGCGTCTCGCGGCGAGGCCCAGCCGCCCGATCGCGGCGAAGCGTCCGGCGACGTGCCCGCGGCAGCGACGGCGTCTGAGGGAAAGTCCGGCGGTATCCCCGTCGACGCCATTCCCGAAGAAGACCGCAAGAAAATGATGGGCTTGGCCGAAAAGCTGTCGCCCGAGGATCGACGGCGTTTGATGGAAGCAGTTAAGGCGGGGCGTATTCCTTTCGACTTGGCCGGTAAGTTGAAAGAATTGAAAGAGAAGGCCGAGGACGAAGCCGAACGAAGCGATTCGGAATCGTCGAAGGACGACGAAAAGAAAGGCGACGAGAAGTCGGAGGACGAAGATACCCCGAAAGTGATTGAACGCCCCACCGAACCGCCCAGCCCGCCCGATCCCAAAGAGCTGGAGGTGCGGCCGGACGAAGAGGGACGCGTGCGGTTCAATTTCCATCATCAGCCGTGGGAAGGCGTGCTTCAATGGCTCGCCGACATCTCCCAAATGAGCCTCGACTGGCAGGAGCTGCCCGCCGATTACCTGAATCTTTCGACGCAGCTTTCGTACACGGTGCCTGAAGCTCGTAATCTCATCAACCGACACTTGTTCGCCCGCGGCTTCACGATGATCGAACAGGGCGAAGTCTTGTCGGTGGTCAATTTGGAAAAATTGGATCCGGGAGTAGTTCCTCGCGTGTCGCCGGCCGAACTGGACAGTTTGCCGGAGTACTCTTTCGTTCGCACCTCGTTCACACTGGATTGGCTCATCGCCGACCAGGTGGCCGAGGAATTGAAGCCCCTGCTCAGCCCCCACGGAAAACTGATCCCCTTGGCGGCGACGAATCGGCTCGAAGCGATGGACGTCGTGGCGAACTTGCGGGAAATTCGGCGGCTGCTCGAAGAAGAACAATCGCGAGACAAAGACGAAGGGCGACTTGTTCGTGAATTCGTCTTGAAGTATGCGCGGGCTGAAGAAGTGGTCGAGCAACTGAAAACGTTGATCGGCCAATCGAACGATAGCGGCGCCATGCGCATGCCGGGCATGAACCCTGAGGTCATGCGCCGCATGCAGGAACAGGCGATGCAGATGATGGCGAAAATGGCGGCTGCCCAAGGGAAAGGCGGGCCGTCCAAGCCGCAACGGCACGACGAGGCGAATTTTGTCGTCAACACGCGTCGCAACAGCATCCTGGTGAACGCACCGCCCGACAAGATGGCGATCATCGAAGAGGCGGTGAAGGCGATCGACGTTCCGAGCGACCATTCGGAATCGCCGTTGGTGACGATGAACCGTTGGCAGGTGTATCGCCTGGCCGCCATCGATCCCGAACCGTTGGTCGAGACGCTTCGCGAGCTGGGAGGACTGGAGCCGACCACCCGCTTGGATATCGACCGCGAGAACAACGCCATCATTGCGTACGCTTCGCTGGCCGACCATGCGGTCATCAAGGCATTGATCGATCGGTTGGACGGGAGCGGACGCCGTTTCGAGGTCATCCAATTGCGTGAGCTGCCGGCCGACTACGTTGCCGGGACGATCAACTTCATGATGACCGGGAAAGAGGAAGAAAGCCGTTCGTCGTCCAATTGGTGGAATCCTTGGGAACGTTATCGACGTCCGGAGGGTAACGACGGAAACAAATTCCGCGTGGACGCCGATGTCGAAAACAATCGACTGCTGCTGTGGGCGAACGATATCGAAATCGAAGAAGTACGCAAGCTGCTGGTGAAGTTGGGGGAAATCCCCGAAGAGTCGAGCGGTCCTTCCCGCGTCCGGGTCGTGGAATTTGCGTCTCCGGAAGAGGCCGACCGACTGTTGGAGATGTTGGAGTCGCAATGGCCGGATATTTCTCCGCATCCGCTGGAAATCGAACGCGCTCCCCTGCCCGACGGTGAGAGCACCGGCGATGCGAGACCGGAGGAAGCGAATCGCGACGCCGCAGAAGAAAAGGGCGAGAAGGCCGCGTCTCCGCCCGAAGAAAACTCGGTCGAATCGCGGTTGCCGATACGCGATCATGCATCTCGCTTCCGCTTCGCGGCCGATGCGACGACGGCGTCTCAGACGGAGTCGGATGTGACTCGGCCGGTCCACGAGCAAAACGACACGGCAACACCATCCCCTGAACCTGAAGCTGCGCCCGGTGGTTCGCCTGCCGAGAGCGAGTCTGAGACACCGAATGGAACGCAAACGCCGCCACCGGTTCGCGTGTATCGAGGCCCCGACGGGAAACTTGTGATATCGTCCAGCGATCCGGCCGCTGCGGCGCAGGTCGAGCAACTGTTGTCGACAATGAAGAGTAAGCAACCCGATTATCGTATTTTCCGATTGCAATACGCATGGGCCGGAACGGTCGCCGATATCTTGACCGACGTGTTCTCCGACGAAGAACGATCGTCGCCGTTTTTCTGGCGGCCGTCACGCGGCGAGGGGACGGCCCGGTTGTCGCAGCGGAAGCCCGTCGAGTTCTTGGCCGACAACGATACGAACACGATTTTGGTGAAAAATGCGACGGAGCAGCAACTTCGCGAGATTCGGGAGTTGATCGAATATTACGATCAACCGCCGCCGACCGACTCGCAGAGTGTTCGCATTACCAAGGTCTTCAAGATCGAGTACGGCGATGCCGACGAAATCGGTGACGCCATCAAAGACGTGTTTCGTGATCTGTTGAGCACGAACGATCGGGCGTTCGGCGGCGGCCGCAACCAGCCGGATCCGTTCTTTTCGATGCTTTTCGGCTTGGATGATCGAATGCCGCGTTTCAAGGGGTTGTTGTCGTTGGGCGTCGACGAGGAATCGAACTCGTTGATCGTCTCGGCGCCGAGTTTCTTGATGGAAGACATCGAAAAGATGGTTGAGGAATTGGACCGGGCGGCCGAACCCTTGGCACCGACCGTCGAGGTCATTCAACTGGGAGACAGCGTTTCGGCCGAAAACGTGCGCCGATCGTTGGGCCGAATCTTGGGAACCGGCGGCGGTTCGTCTTCAAGCCGATACGGCTCATCGAGTCGCGGCTACGGATCGTCGTCTTACGGCTCGTCGGGCAGCCGTTACGGCGGTTCGTCGCACTACTCGCGAGGTTCCGATCGACGTTGAGCCGGTAGACTCGCAGGCTTACCGAGAGCGGCGGAGCTTTTCTCGCAACGCAGCGACGACCGGGCTGGGAAGAAAGCGGGCGAGTTCTTCGTCGCCGGCAATCGGGGCGATTTCTTTGATCAACGAACTGGACACGTGGGCCAGTTCACCGTCGGCGATCATGAAGAGGGTTTCCACGTCGGGAGCGAGCCGGCGGTTGGCCATCATCATGGTGAGTTCGGCTGCTATGTCGGTGATGGGGCGAACGCCCCGAATCATGACCCGCACGCCGCATTGCTTGACGAATTCGACGGCAAGTCCCTGAAACGTCCGAATCTCGACGTTCCGCAAATGCGATGTCGAGGCCTCGATCAGGGCAACTCGCTCCTCGGCCGAAAAAAGCGGCTTCTTCGAGATATTGACGCCCACGCCGATAATGAGCCGGTCGAACAGACGACTGGCGCGTTCCATCACGTTCAAATGGCCCAACGTGATCGGATCGAACGAACCGGGGTATACGGCGGCATGGGGAATCTCGATTGCGTTCGCCATGAGCTTTCGTCTTGCAGGCCTTGCACGGGAACACGGGACGACATGGGCGGGCGATCGACTTGCCGAGCACATGATGGCCGCGAGGAACGGAAAAGCGTCGACGCGGCCCGAGAATGATCGGTACGCCGACATATCGGATGCGTGGCGACCGCCGACACCGCCGGTTATACTATGGGCTACATTGCGTGCCAAGAGGTGCGTGCTCTCCGACGTCCGTTCGTCTCTGCGGAGATCCTGCCATGAACGTCCTGCCTTCGTTGCGAAACGTGCTGTTCTTTGTGGCGACCGTAGCGGTCTTCGGCACCGGGAGCGATCAAGTCCTTTCTGCCGAAAATCCCTCTCGATGGCCCGAGATATTCGACCGCGGCATCGTTGCTTTGTCGGATGTCGAAGGCGTGCGAGTGTTGTGGCGTCTGCTGCCGTCGGATCCGCCGGACACGGCGTTTCATGTCTTTCGTGTCGAAGGCAGGGAAACCCTCCGGCTCACGGAGAGGCCCATCGAAGACGTCACCTATTTCGTCGATCGGACCGCCGAAAAAGGACATCGCTACGGCTACTTCGTCCAGCCGATCGTCGGCAATACAAAAGGGAAGCCTAGCAAGAAAGCGTTTGTGACGCCGACGGGTACGACGGCCGCCTACCTGTCGATTCCGCTTAAAGGGGAATACACGTTTCAGAAAATCGGGGTAGCCGACTTGGACGGTGACGGGGCGTTGGATTTCGTCATCAAGCAACCGAATGCCAATATTGATCCTTACGAAAAGTATTGGCAGCCGAGCCCCGACACGTACAAGCTCGAAGCCTACCGCAGCGACGGAACGTTCTTGTGGCGGTTCGATCTGGGTTGGGCGA
>CAYVVR010000089.1:0-7360 GCA_964454655.1 uncultured Planctomycetaceae bacterium
GGCTTGCAGACCGTGTAGGGAATCTCTTTGGTGCGGGTTTCCCAGACCGGCTTGCAGACCGTGTAGGTCACGTCTTTATAGCGGGTCTCGGGCACGTACTTCGTGTAGGTCACCTGCCGCGGTTCGACGACGCGTTGGTAACACGTCTTGTAGCAAGTGATCTCTTGTTTTTCGTACACGACCTTGCGAACCGGCTTCATGACGGTGTGCACGGTAGTGCACGGGTCGCAAGCACGTGCGATGCGTGCCGCGCCGCAATAACCGGCGTCGGCGGTCCCTGCCGTGATCGCCGTCAGCAGGACAGCGACCATCGACACCCCCAACAGTGCTCTCATCTGAATGCCTCCTTCGAATCACCTGGAACGAGTAGGGCCTGGTCCGATGGGCGGGTTCCATCAGTAGCTTATTCGACTACCCCGGATTGCCCACGTTAACGATACTGCAGAACTCGCAAAAGTTGCGGGATTGCGAGTCGCGTTGTGGCTTGCCTGCACTGCAAGCACACGGCACTACATGCGTTGATATCGGCGGTTTGGGATGGGCAGCTAAACTAAAACCGGCAAACACTCTAGGGAATTTCGGTCTTATGCGTTGTGCGGGCGACATGGAAAATGTGTGTTGGTTCGTGTGTGCTCATCGGAGCGGCGACCGTTGCTCGACGGGACATGTCCTCGCCGTGAATCATGCCACACGCCAAAGTGCGGCGAGGCTTCTTTATGCCGCGAATCCCATCTTTGAGGAGGCGGTTCGCGTCGGTCGTGTGATTCGCGGAGACCGTGCCGACGCGAGAGAGCTTGCGGGGTTCGGCGATTGCGCGACGCCCGAAAAGGATGCAGACCGACCGACGATCGGGGGTTTTGCGAATACGGCATCCCAGGGTGGGATGTGCCGGTTGTACCGAGAATGCATTGCTGTTCCGGTAGGTGGATTCCATGCCCCCCTTAAAAGATTTGACCCTCCTGATTGCATAACCTAGGTAATTAACAAACAGCCTTTTGTGGGAGCCGACCGTACGAGGCTTCTGCAAAGAGGTGTTGGGGGGCAGAACGTGACGGCGGTCGGAGTCGCGTCGCGGGCGAGTCGGGTCGAAACCCGAGGCTCGCCGAGATACCCATGATCGATTCCGGCATCGGGCCGGCTGGGGACGGATCGGTTTTCGGGGCAAAACAATGTTGGGTCTGCACGCCGTTCGGTGCCGTTTTCGTCAAGTGCCCCACGGCTGCGAAGGGTGCAAGCGTCGACAACACAGAATGAGGGGTCGCCACACATGACCAAGAAACATCGCAACGCCTTTACGCTGATCGAGGTTCTCATCGTCGTCGTAATCATGGCCATTCTTGCCGCGGTGATCATTCCGCAGTTCACGGCTTCGACCGACGATGCGAAGGAGAGTTCCACGGCTTTCAATGCCCACGTGCTGCGGTCGCAGTTGGAGCTGTACAAGATCCATCACGGTTCCTACCCGGCCGATCTCAACATGCTGACGATCGCCACCGACAAGGACGGGAACCCGGGCGGTCAGTACGGCCCGTACATCGACCAGATCCCGGTCGAACCGACCACCGGCAGCAATGGGGTCAACACGGCGGCGAGCAAGCCTGCCGCTCCGGTGGCGGGTGATTTCGGATGGGTCTACATTCCCACGACCGGCGAGATCTACCCGAACACGACCGAAGGACTCCAGTAAGTTCATCTTGGGCGGTCGACGTCGAGCCGCCCGCTCGGAATACCGGCAGAAGAGGCCCGTGGGGGACGCTTCGCTTCGAGGTGTCCTCCGCGGCTGTTTCTTGACCGGGCCGACGTCCCCGGTCGCACGGCGAAAATCGCTTCGGCTAGCGGACCGGAGCCCCGTTTCTTGACCCTCGGCGGGGATGCCCATAAGATGACGAACGATTTCCCGCCCGTGGGAAATCGATCATGGAAACGGCGATTTTTCGCGTGTTGACCGATTGGGGCCGGCCGGTCCCGCAGACACGATTGGAGGATTCCACCGCCATGGCTCATGTGGTTTGCAAGCCCTGCTACGAGTGCAAGTACACCGATTGCGTGGTCGTGTGCCCGGTCGAGTGCTTCTACGAAGGGGAAAAGATGGTCTACATCCACCCCGACGAATGCATCGACTGCGAAGCATGCGTGCCCGAATGCCCGGTGGACGCCATTTTCTTGGACGAGAATGTCCCCGAAGAGTGGCAGGAGTACATCCAAATCAACGCCGAAATGGCGCCGCAGTGCCCGGTGATCACCGAGAAGAAGACCCCGCTTTGCGAGCAGTGACCATCGGCGTCGAGAGTCGAAATGGGGATCGCCGCACTAGGCGTTGTGGGCGGTCCCCGTTTTTTTGCGCTAAGGAAATGAAACACGGCAAGGCTTCGTGTTTCGACGGTCTTGTCGCGTGTCGGCAAAGTTCGGGCTCGCAAGCTGCTTGTTTCCCGTCCATAATGGGGCCGTGAAGGAACCGGCGGGGAAAACAAACAGTGCGGGAAGTGTCATGCCTGCGGTGGATTCGATCGGACAGATCGTCGGCTTGAGTTTGTTGTTGCTCGGCGGCGGAATGATGTGGTTGCAGAAGGCAACCTGGGAGCGAGCCGAACGCAACGCCCGTCTCGCTGCCGCCGAACGTGACTTTCTGCGTCGAAAGCTACGGCGGCGCAATCTGGTCGGCATGATCATCGCGGGGCTTGGGGTGATGTTCGTCGCCGGGGCGTATATCGAGATCTTGGCCATCTCGGCCTGGTGGCTGATCGGATACTGGTTCTTGGCCGGGTTGGCTTGCTTGTGGTTGACGCTGTTGGCCGGTGCCGACATGCTTGCCGCCTGGCATTTCTACGGCAAGCAACGCGACCGCGTCCAATTGGAGGAACTCAAGCTCCGCTACCAAGCCCGCATGGCCGAAAAGCGTGCACAAGGCGAGGGCGATTCTCCTGCGACCGATCAGCCGACCATCGACGATAACGGCTCTTCGGCTTCTTCGGAACGTTGAATCGAGGCCAGCGACGGCCGGCGACGTTCCGTTTCAGCGTGCTGCACGACGCCATCCGTCCGCCGCGTCGCTTGGTGCTTCTTTCGTGCTCCCGGCGGCTTCGTGGAAGGCGGCCGGCGTTGCCGTGTTCGCAGTGTCGGCTTCTGCCGGTACCGGCAAGACGGGCGGTTCGGTCGGTCGAATCGCCGGATCGGATGCGTCGACTTGCGGGGCGAACAACAGCGGGGCCGGAGATTCGCTTGGTTCCGACGTCGCCTCGGGGCTCGCCGTGGCATCGGGAGCCGAAGCCTCGCGATTCGGAGTGGTTTCGGGCGTCGCCGCTTGCGGAAGGCGACGTGGTTCGTGCGGTAACGGTTTTGCCGGAGACGTCGCCAACGGGGCGGGCGGCATGCCCGGCGGGTCCGGGTATTCCACGACATCGACGTTCAGCGGGCTTTCGGCTTGGAGACGGCGGCCGTCGTCGGTCGTGTACCGGACGTACAACCGCAGCGCTCGGTGGACCGGCGGTTCGGCGGGCCAACGCAGGCGAAGCGGAATACCACCGGCATTCGTGGCGTCGACCAGCAGGCGACGGACTTCGTCTCGGCTGAGATCCCAGCGGGCGATTCGCGACGACAAACCCGGTAGGCTTGGGTCGAGCACCACCACCGAAATCTCGGCCGGAGCGAGCAGCAGATTGCCGTCGGCATCGAAAGGACGCAAGACGAACGCGATGCCGTCGTCGCCGGGGCGACCGTCTTCTTCGAATCCCGTGGTCTTTCGCGGATCGAGCGCCAACGCCGTGACCTTGGTGCTGCCCGGTGTGACGGGGGAACGGTACTCGGTTCGAGCGATGTCGCCGGAGCGGGATACGGCGGCGCCGTCGTCGACATCGGGACCGGCCCCTAGATTCTTCAACGCTTCTTCGGGCGGTGTTTCGTGATCGGGCAGTTCGATCTTCGGCAGAGAAACGTTCGGGGCCGTGGGGGCCTCGGGGGATGTGGGAATCTCGACGGCAGGTGATTCGCCCGACGGAAGTCCCTGTTGTGCCCGCAACTTCGCATTTTCGGCCTTGCACGCTTCGAGGGCCGCGTGGGCCTGCTCGAGGTGATCGGCCAATTGGTAAATGCGGTTTTCCAAGGCGAAATTTTCTTGCTCAAGCGCCGTGATCTCGGGGCGCGCACGACAACCCGCCGTGCCGAGCCCGATCGCGACACAAACGATCCACCAGGTCGATTTCATGGGAAGGGGGTTCCTGCACATAGGCGGCATGATCTCGCTTCGAGGGCGCGTCCTTCGGCCGTCGCGCTGCGGCGGAGGAAGCCGAAAGCGCTCGTCGGCAGTCGGGCGAATGGAACTCTTTACCGACCACCCCGGCGGCAATGCAAGAGAGGTAGCGAGAAATGGAGGGAATAGAAAGAGTGGGCAATCTGGAGTGAGACGGGGCCTCAGTCGGTATCGGTCGCTTGGCCGTTTTTCGCGGCTAGGCGTCGGAGCCGCTCGATCGTGTTTAGGATGGCGCGGGTGTTGTGGTAGGGGCCCTTCCAAGGTTGGGCCAGATCAGCCGCTTCATCGGGACCGTCTTCGGTGACGGTGGCGTACCACTCGCCGTACAGCGGATGGATTTGGTGGGTTTCGATGAAACGCCATTGGCGATAGAAGGCGTTCCAGTAGGCGGCCTCGGGATCGGGAAACCGTTCGTGCATCAACAACAGGGCGTTCAGTCCCTCGGCTTGCGTCCACCAGATTTTTTCGCGGGCGAAGGCGGGCTGGAATGCGAATCCGCGATCGTAGAAGCCCCCGTTTTCTTCGTCCCAGCCGTAGCGCAAGGCATGATCGACGAGGCTACGGGCGACGGAGAGCGTTTTCGGATCGTGCCCCAACCCCATGACCTCGGCGGCTTCGAGAAGAAGATAGGCCGTTTCGACGTCGTGACCGAACGAGTCGTGGTCGGGCACGGCACGCCAGTCTCGCGTGAAATACAAGTTCATGCAGCCCGGTTCGACGACGATCTTGTCGCGCACGATGCGGAACACCTCGTCCAAGCGTCGGCGCACGCCGGGATCGGGCCACACGCGATACAGTTCGGTCAACGCCTCGAGCAGATGAATGTGGCTGTTCATCGACTTGTAGCCGTAGGGCGTGCCCAGCAGATCGCGTTCGGTGTTCTGCCGTCCGTTCGTTCCCGGCTTGGGAGGCTCGAGGATCGGACGCCCGGAGCGATGGTAGGCTTCGAAGTATCCGCCGTACGAGGGATCGTGCGCATGCGTCTCCAACCAGCGAAAGGCAGCTTGGGCCAGTTTCAACGCCTCGGGCGACTCGGTGGCACGATAGGCGGTCGCAGCGGCGTACATGCCGAACGACGTACCGTACAGGTGCTTTTCGGTACCGTAGCGGGGCGTCGGATTGCCGCCGCGATCGAGGCCCCAGAAAAAACCGCCGTCGCGCTCGTCCCACATCGTCGATTGCAAGAAAGCAATACCGTGTTCGACGTAAGGCCGGAAGGTATCCGCTCGATCGGGCGCATGGAGCATGACGGCGGCGGCCGTCCAAGTCATGCGTGCTTGGAAGACGATCGTCTTGTCGTTGTTGGTGCCCGGCGTGTTGTCGTTTCGAATGTGCGGAAGGAAGCCGCCGTGTTCACGGTCGACGCACCGCGGATACCAGAACGGCAACAGCCGCTCGAAGCAGTACGCTTCGAGGTGATCGGCAAGTTCGGTGTAGGTTGCGGCGGTCGGTTTCGGAATCGAGGCATCGGCGGCAAAAGCCGACCGGCCTCCGGCGACGACGCATACCGCCAGCACGAGGATGGCCAGATACCGGCCCGGTTTCGTTGAAGCAAGACGCGATTTTCGGCGACGCACAAGACCAAACGCCTCGGCCATCGAACGACTCCTCGACAGACACGTGTGGGCGGGCGGGTGAGCCGGATGACGCCGCCCCGAACATAAAACCACAAGCAGACGCGAATCCCGCTTCCGTCGCGCGAAAGCATCGATGGTTTCACGGGGCGAACACGCCGTCCGGCAACACAGCATACTCGGCGGTGTTGCTTTTCGGCAACAAACTTTCCCCTTACGACCGGAGGCATGCGAAAAAAACCTGAATCCACACGACGTTTGCCGACACGGAAAGGCCGCATTTTGTGGGGCGGGAACGGCTTGGGATTGCAGCAAGGTGACATTCTCGCGGTCGAGCAAACACTTCGCGGCGACAAACGGCATGCCGGTTGCTTTCCTCTTGGTGGAGACGCACGAGGTCTCGCCGCGTTTCGGGCCGCGTGCTGCGTGCCGAAGGGGCAGGATGCTTTCAGACAGCCGGAAACGGCGGCGTTACCATCGACGGCGCTGCCGCCTTCCGCCGATTTGCACCAAGGAACTGCACCAGGAGAATGTCGGCGTCCCATGCAGGCCCACGAATTCGCTGAACTTGCCACGCTCGTCGCGACGCACGGTCCCTCGCTTGTCCGTTTGCCCGGCGAAATACCGCGAGACGGTCTCGAAGACTATTGGATTGCGTCGAAATCGCGATTGGACGCTTGGGCGTCGTTTCTCAAGCGCGCGGGCGACGACGGGTACAAGAAGCTGCGGAATCATCTGGCGGGCACGGTGGAAGAGATCGTCGTCAGTGAGATGCTCACCCGCGTGTGGGGCGCCGTGCTGACCGCGCACGACGAGCTACGCGAAGACGCCTTGGCCGGCCCCATCGGCAAGACGATTCTCTTGGGCCACATCGAAATCCGCAATCGGGCGCTTCGGCACCTGGTCGACGGAAAAGTGCCGCTGTACGATGCCGTCCGGCTGAATCGTCTGGTCGAGAAGACGGAGCGATGGACCGATTTGCTCGTGGGACGCCTGATGGACTTGGCCGACGTTTCGGTGTTCGCCTTCGATGCCGGACGCGCCCGCGACTTCTGCGACGACCTGACTCGCCGTAAAGAGGAACCCGGCAGCCGACTGATTTGGCCGTTGTTGTTGTCGTCGCTGCGGGCGGGATATCGCCGCTCGTTGTGTCCTCTTCAGCCGCACACCGAGTTGAACGAGCGGGTGGCCGCCGCCGTGGTGTCGTGTTTCAAGGCCGAAGTGTTCGACGAATCGGGCGTTCCCCGCCCCTACTGGTTGGCCCGATTGCTCACGCTCACCCACGATGCCGAGATGATCCTCGACGAGGCGATGACGTCGTTTCTGCGCGACGAAGGAACGCTCGAAGAAAACCGCCGTTGGAAGCGTCTGCGGCGATTCGGATTGTAGTTACCGGGGGAAAGACTACGCTTTCGTCGTTGCCGAGGCCTCGTCGATCAGCTTACCCACTTCGGCGATGGTCGCTCGCAAGTACGCTTCGTCCCAATCTTTGACGGGCGAAACCGTTTCGAGAATGCGCTTGGGGATATGTAATCGGTCG
>CAYVVR010000089.1:7370-10397 GCA_964454655.1 uncultured Planctomycetaceae bacterium
ATGCCGCGGGCAAAGAAGCACATGACCAAACTCGACAGGATTTGCCGCCGGACTTCTTCGTTGACGATCTTGCGGGCGGTTTCCGCCGGCGGTAACAGCCCTTTGACCAAAACCTTCTGGTCCAAGCTGTATCCGGCATTGTCGAGATGACTGTGCCGCGTGCCGACCAGAAATCCCAAGTGAGAAGCCGGTCCCGTGTGATAGCCGGGCATCTCGTTGCGCCCGTAGGTGAGGGCGAAATCGGTTCCGCCGTACTTTTCGGCGGCGGCATCGACCCCGCGGGCGAGGAGACGATAAAACTCGGTCGGTTGCGAGACGATCCGTCGAGCGGCCTCGCAATAGGTGTCGGCATCGCCCCAGGCCAGGGTGAGACCGTCCGTTTCGGCGGTCGAGATCAACTTCTTTTCGAAGGCCTCGGTGGCCCAGGCCAAGGCGACGCCCGCGGTCATGGCGTCGAGTGCCGAATGCTCGATCGTGTCGACCAGGCGCAAGTAGCCCTCGGGATCGCCGATTCCCAACATCGATCCCAGGGCGTACAGCGTCTCGTAGTCGTACGAGATCATCGACGTTTTGTAAAAGTACGGTTCGTCTTCGCACGGTTCCCGCAACGCGGCGATGTGGATACAGGCGACCGGACAATGCGAACAGGCGATGCGTCGCCCGAGATAGTTCTCGGCCATCGCTTCTCCCGAGATCGACTGGGCGTGTTCGAATCGCGAGGCGGTCAGGTTCCGCGTGGGAAGGCCGCTCATTGCATTCAGCGGGGCGACGTTTTCCGCCGTGCCCAGGTCGTGATACTTCTTCATCACGGCCGAGTTGGTCGCCTCGTCGTAGATGCGATCGTAGAGTCGCCGATACAGCTTGCGGTCGGCGACGGGCAACGACCGCTTTCCGGCGACGACCAGGGCTTTGAGTTTCTTCGAGCCGAACACGGCCCCCAGGCCGAGTCGTCCGAAATGGCGGTAGGTTTCGCAGGTCACGGCCGAATACGTGACCAGGTTTTCGCCGGCCTTGCCGATCCGCATGATTGTGCGCAACCCGGCGCCGGTTTCGTTTTCGCGGATGATCCTGCCCGCGGTGAATGCCGAGCCCATGCCCCAGAGCGTGGTCGCGTCGTGGAAACGGACCTTTTCGCCGTGGATCGAGACGTACACCGGCAGGTCGCTTGCACCGCGGATGACGATCGCGCCGTAACCGGCCATGCGAATGGCGACGGCGCTGCGCCCGCCGCAGTGACTCTCGCCCAGATTGCCGGTGTGCGGCGACTTGAAGGCGGCCACCGTCTTCGAGGCCAACGGATAGTGGCCGGTCAACGGTCCCACCGCCATGACGATGGGATTGTCGGGACCGAGCGGATCGCATCCTTCGGGGGCTAATTCGGCCAACAACCGGACGGCCATCCCCGTCCCGCCGAGTACCTCGTCGACCAGGTCTTCCCGTCGCTCGACGTGGGAGGTCTTGCGCGTCAGATCGATATGCAGGACGTTCGCAACCGGGTCATTCGGAAGCATGGGCGACCTCGTGTTTCTCGAGCAACAGTACGCCGTGCGGACAGAACTTGGCACAGTAACCGCAATGGATGCAGATCATCGGCTTCTCGGCTTCGTCGTCCCAGAACACTGCGCCCAAAATGCAGGCCGTGCGACAGTGCCCGCAGCCGATGCAACGCTCGGCGACGAACTTGACGCCGCCGCCGTTTCGCAATTCGAGGGCCCCGGTGGGGCAAACGCGGGCGCAGGGCGGGTCGGCGCACGCCCGACAAACGATGACCGAAAATCCGCGTTCCATGCCGCCGGTCGACCGAATGCCGATACACGTTTCGGCCAATCCTGTCCCGTGACGCCGGGCACAGGCGAACATGCAAAGCTGACAACCGACGCAGCGTTCCGTGTCGACGACGGCCAATCGCATGGTGGGTCTCCGGCGGATGAACGGGTTCGGAGTTCGGATTCACACAAAAGAAGCCGGGCTATCTTTCTTCGTTCTCGGGCAAAAAACATTTCCCGCGTATGAAATAGTCCAGCCCTTGCGTAATCGATGCCATCGTCACACATCCCGACGGCGGCGACAAGCCGAATGTCGTCGCAATCGCGGCGATTCGTTTTCCCCTCGACAGGGAGTTCCCAGGACGGCGGGGGCGGAAAAATGCGAAAAAGGATTTGCCCCCACACTGGAAGTGGGGATTGTGCGGTATTTTCGAGTCGTGCGGCCGGGCATGCACCCGCAGCGGTTGGCCTGCCCCCCGCGGGAGCCGTGCAAGGGCAAATAATAGGCTACGTTTGGGTGACGCGAGTTTCTCGTCTATTGGATCGCGCCGTTGAAGTGCCCCCCTATTTTAAGGTGTCGCGTGATGTCGAGTGCCGAGTGCCCCAAGGACCCGACAGCGTCCGATCGTAGATCGCAAAAACTGAACTGCTGGCAATTTTTCGCCGACGAGTCCGAAGCTCGCAACTGCGATGCATGTCCTGTGCGTTCCGCCGTCGAATTCGACGGCTTGAACGGCGGCATCAACGGCGGGCGGGCGTGCTGGGCCGTTCCCAAGAATGGTCGCGAAAAGGTCGGGGGGCCTGTAGTGCGTTCTCCCGAATGTGCCGTGTGCCCGTTCTATCAGCTCGTCGCTTGCGAAGAAATGCCCGAGGTGCTCGAAAAACGACGCAACGCGCTGGAACTGAATCCCGACGACGACTTGTCGATTCCGCCGGTTTCGGCGTTCCTGTGTCGCTTCCGCTGATCGGCCGCCAAACGCCGGAATTCTGGAACTTTTTGCCGTCAGGCTGCTACCATTGACAGTAGCGGTGAGATCCAACGCGCGAAAAACGGTAGCTTGGCGTCGCCCCCGGCGCCGGGCGGAATTCGGAAGCGAGGAACGACCATGACGGCTATTCGAGAGTACCGACGGCACAGGCTGGTTGCCGTAACGAACGCAACAACGGTACTTGTCGCGTTTCTCGGCATCGTCTTTTGTTTCTTCTCGCCGAGTTCCGCTTTCGCCGAAGAATCGCCCGACGCCGCCGAAACCGCGCCGGC
>CAYVVR010000090.1:0-10354 GCA_964454655.1 uncultured Planctomycetaceae bacterium
TACGCCGTGAATGTCCAACCGTGCCGCGTCGATCGCCGCCAAATCGGGCACCGGTTGCTTGCTTCCGGCAATTTCTTCGGGAGCCGTAGTCGTCTCCGTGTCGGTAGGCTGTCCGGCCGTCCCTTGGGCGAGTTGCTCGGGCGACAACAGCGAAAAGCCCGGTGCGATTTCGACGCGACCGATCGTCGCGGCTTGATGCATCTTCGCCAACAACACGTTGTCGTATACGATCGCAATTACGTTCTCGGAACCGGTTTCGGACGTGCCGCTCGAAGGCGTTCCGCCGGCCGGCGGCTCGGGAGTCGTTTCGGGCAGCGCCGAAGGCGTCTCCAACGCACGGATCGTCAATTGTTGCTGACTGCCGAAATCGCTTCCGACCAATGTCCACTGCAAGTAATGGTCGCCTTGGGTGAACACACGACGCGAGGCGTTTGCCGCGCCGTACTGCGATCCGGCCTGGGCCAACAGCGCCCCGTCGAGATACACGGCCGAGACGGTATCGACCGACCCGTCGCCGACGAGCTGAACCAGGGCGGTCGTCGTCCTGGAAACGCGAACGACCGCTTCGAGTTGGAGCTTGCGTTCGCCCGTCTCGGGCAGCCCGAACTGCCGGAGACACTGCTTCACGATACTCTCGTTGAAACTATTTCCCGGTTGATATCGCAACACGACGCCCGCGTCCGTCGAACCGACGACCATCCGGCCGATCATTCCCGGCCGATCGAAATCGTTCGCCGGATCGACTCCCGGCACAGGCGGCAGATTGTTGAACATGCCGGGCGACGACTCGCCGGAGGGCGGAACGCTCGCCGGAAACGTCTCTTCGCCGGGCGTTCCCGTATTTTGCGTCGTGTCCACGTCGGTCGGCTCCGTCGCCGATCCGGTCGGTTCCTGCGATGAATCCCCCGACGTCGTTCCGGCAACCGGCGTGCCGCCGCTGTTCGGCGTCGTGGTCGCCCCCTTTGCGGGAAGGCTGTCGCCCGGCGTGGCCGGAACCTCTCCGCCGGTCGCGTCACCGACACCGGCAGATGGAGACGGCTTGTCTGCCGTCGTGCCCGGCGTCACGGGACCTTGGATCGCGGGAATCACCAACAGGGCCGCCACGATCAAGATGATGACGGCCGCAAGCGAGGCCGTGACGTTCGGGTGCGTCCACAAGTACGTCACCAGCCCCACCAACGAACGAACCGGCGAGCGACGCCGCACGAGCGGACGATCGGCGTCGATCCGAATACCCGCCTGCGAAAGCTGGGCGTCGTATGCCGCCTTCGATTCGGGGTTCAACAGGACGATTTTCGCGGCGTTGATTTCCTGAATCAGGCGCGAAGCCTCTTCGGCATGTTCGCCCGCGAGAAACTGGCGGAGAAAGATCGTCTGGCGATCGGCGGCCTTCTCGATGATGTCCGGGTCCGATTCGAGCGGACTGAGCCCCAACAGCCGGTAGTAGTCGGGCGGCTGATCCTTGGGGGGAATTCCCAACCAAACGTGATAGGGATCGAACGGTGCCATGGACGGTTCCTCTTGCTCTGTTCACGAGACGGCCGCATCGCAAGCCGTCGTCGGGCCTCTGAACCGACGACGCAGCCCCACCTTGCCGTCGCACGACCGCCGATGCCATAGCCGCCGAGGGTGTTTTCTTTCGCCGTCGCGGCAAAAACACCTCGGACGTCACAGACCGCCAACATTCTATTATCGTCCGGTTCCGGGGCGGCACAACCGCGAAACCATTGCGAGGAACCACCCTTTGCTACTACACGTCCCCCGTCGAGCGAGCTATGCCCGGCAAGACGGACCGGCCTCGGCGTCGCCGCAATCGCAGCAACGACCGGCCGACTGCCGAGAGCCGTTCCGAAGATCGAAATCGCAACCGCCGACGAACGCGTGCGTACCGCCGCCGCAAGCGGCGGTTGAAATCGTCGGTCTACTTCTCGCCGTCCAACGGGCCCGAGGCGTGCATCAGCGTGCCCCACGACGCGTGCGCACCGCTCCAGCGTTCGGGGCGAATCCGTGCGACGACCTGCCGGGTGAAGGGCATCTCGAGGCCGACACGATCGTGATAATGGTGATACACGCGCTCGTAGATGCTCGAGAAACGACCGCGGGCCTTGTCGGAAATCGAGCGATAAAAGTAGCGCCCCTGGTAACTGCGGTAGGGCACATAGGGGACGTCGTGGCCGAGATTGTACTTCGCCGTGTACTCGAAGCCTTTGTATAGGCGATTGTCGTAGGCGCCGTACAGGTCGATCCCTTGTTTCCACGCGATTTCGGCGGCGCAACCGAGATATCCCAAGCCCATCTGCGTGTGGGCTTGGTCGCGACCGGTTTCTTGGCACTCGCCGAACTCGTTGATGTAGTTGCAGACGGCCCCGTTTCCGACGCCGTTGAGGTAGTAATCGACCGCCCGCTTGAACATCTCACGATCGTCGAGAAACACGCCCATCGCCATCATCGTTTGGATCATCGAGGCATCCCAATTGCCGTTGGCCGAAGGGTAGAAATCCTCGATGACGGCATAAAACTGCTCTCGTAAGAACCGCTCGAAGCGACGTTGTTTTTCTTCGGACCATCCCGAGGGCGTATGGCGAAGGATTTCGGCGGCGTTCGTGTAGGTGATGCCGACCATACCGACGAGCAATTTGGCGTCGTGGCCGCCGATCGAGCGGACCGTTTCGGCGTAGGCGTCGAGGATGTCGATCGCCTTTTCGGCGTGCCTTTTGTCGCCGGTTACGTACCACTGGATGGCGTGCGAATATGCCGAGGCCCCGTCGCGAATCAGGTTCGTCGCGCCGATATCGGGATGGTTGCTGGCTCCGCGGATGATTTCCGCCCGCGGACGCGGCCGCCAATCGAGTCGCGAGAAGTCGTGACTCCGCAGCTCGTCCCAGGCGTCTTTCCAGGGTTGCTCCCCGGCCTTCACCTTGGCTTTGACGAACTCCAGTTCCTCGCGGTTGTGGAGAATGCCGGGATGGACGAACGCGTCGGGAATCGCGACCTCGACGGCAAAAAGAGCATTTCCGCACGAAAACAGAGCGGTCGCCATCAGACCGCACACGGCGAGACGTACAACAGGCATGCCGAACCTCGTGAAGCAACTTCGATTGGGGGGACGATTCACCGGCCGTGCGAGGTGAGACGATGGGCAACAACCGGCGTACCAAGGTGGGATCACTAGCGGCAGGCGTCTGCGCAAGGTAGTGATCGGTCTATTCTTTACCCATTTTTACCAAGCGACGGGCCACTCGCAACGGGTTTGGGGAATCAGCGGGAACCGGCACCGCTTCCGGATCGAATCGGCACGCGTCGAGGCACGTTCTGCAAAAGCCGCCCCAACGCCTCCAACCCCGACTCGATGTGAGGCACTAGCTCGCCTTGCGACATGTGCGTTTCGCGCGATTCGTCCTCCGACGCCGAGGCGATCACGTCGAAAAAGACAGGCTTGCCGAATACGAACTCTTGCGGCGGACGTGCCAGGGCCACCGGCTGCAAACGAACCGGTCCTCGCCCCAGCGTCGAGGCATCGACGGTGACGGTTCCTTCTTCACCGAGGCATCGCCCGACCACGCGGGTATCGGACCGCACGACCAACGCCAAGGCGCCCTTACAACGCAACCGGAAGGTGATCGTCTCGTCTTCTCGCACGCGAACCGACGGCGTGACCTGCTGCTCGAAGACCGCCCCGTGATTGGCGAAACGCACTTCCCAGACGCGAGAACCGCTGCTTGCCGCGACGTTGTCCAACGTGCAGGTGATCCGCAAACGATGATAGCCGTCGGGGAATTGCGTCGTATCGACGGTGATCGTTTCGCCCGGGGCACAACTACCCAGACGACGCGTGTCGAGGTACGCCTCGAAGCGGGCAATCGGGGCCGAGGTCGGCGCGGCCGTCGCGGGCTGCAACACAACCGTTCCCAACCAAGGTTCGGCGGTGTCTAGATTCGCACACACCGGCTCGGGAATCTCGGCCCACGGCCGACACAGCGGATCGCCCACGATCAACAGTTGATACGGCCCGAACACCGACTGATAGAACGCCTCGACGGCCGTGCATCCGCGGACGTAATGCACGTGCAGCGTCGGGAAGGGGAACTTGGCCTGGATCGCGTACGGTTCGACGACCGTTCCCGACGAAGCCGCGGCACCGTGACGCAGGAATTCCGACAGGGGCGTTTGAAACGCGGGCTTGACCATCACGCCGCCCAAACTGGTCAAATGCTCGCAGATCGCCCCGGGCAAAATCGTCGAACCGGAAGCATCCCAATCGAACGAGGCGATTCCCATCATGACGCCCGCGCAATCGGGGCGATTCTCCGGCATGCGTCCGACGACGATCTCCGCCCGCACGCCCAGCTTTTCGAGTTGCGCGACGACCTCGGGATACGTGTCGTGGCGCGTGCGCGAGCGGACGTCGTCGTTCTTCACGAAGTAGATCGTACCCGTCGGATGCGTCCCGTCGGCCGCCGCCGCACGCCGCAGATAGCCGAGGATTTCGTCGACCGTGTTGCCGCGGGTGTTCTCGTCGTCGACCACCCCCAGCACCATCGACGCGAGATAACGCAAGCCGCCCGCTCGCAGCAATTCGCCGTGCGCGCCGAATTGCAGATCACTGCGAAAGGGCAACGTGGGATGATCTTTTTGCTCCGGAATCGCCCGCCGCATGTACTGGTTCGCCCGCAAACTCATGTAGTATTGCGGCATCCGATCCATCACGCCTTCGGCGAGGTAGGTGAGGCCGTTGATCGATCCCCGCATGGTGAGCGTCTTCGGCCATTTCGGTTGGTTGCTCGAATCGTCGCGAGATTCGGCTTTCCGCTTTTGCATGTATTGCGCGACGTCGCGATTCACGTCGATGCCCCAAGGGAAGTCCGCCGAGTAGACGACGCAATCGATGCGTGCCTTTTCGGCGCGGTCGCCGATCTCGGCCAGAATCGGTTTCAAGATGTGTTCGCGAAAGGTGTCGACGTCGGTAATGTTCGCCTCGGGATCGAACGGTACGTACAGCACGTTTTCAGGCGGAATTTGCCGCAGCGATCGATAGTGGTTGGCGATCGTCAGCGAATCGCGACTTTCGGGGTTGACGACCAACAGCACGTTTTCGGGCGCAAGCGCGTGCGCAGCGACCGCCGGCGCCGTGAACACGCAACAGGCGACCGCGATTCGCCAAGCGGCCCTAAACCACGGATTCTTTCCCGCGGCGACTCCGTTCATTGCAGAAACTCCTTGCGTAAGAACTCGGCCGCCGCGTCCCAGTGTTCGACGGCCTGTTCGAAGTCGACCGGCATCGGCTTGATTTCCTGCGGCGTCTTGACCCGCACGTGAACGTCGCATTCGTCGTGCAGCGGGATTTGGGCACTCGGACCGCCCGCCAAACGTGCCTCGACTTCTTTCGACAGCAAGTAATCGGCCAGTTCCTCGGCCGCTTCGGGGTGCGGACATCCCTCGATGATCGCGATCGTATTCGGAATGAACAGTGTGCCCATCTGATCGGGGCCTTGATCGGGATAGACGATTCGCACCGGGCTGCCTCGTTCAATCTGGATGATCGCGTCGTCCGTATCCGTCAAACCGAAGGCGAGTTCGCCGGTCGCAACCGCCTGGGCGACCTGCTTGTTGCCTTCGAGAACGAGCACGTCGTTTTCTTTCAGACGCCGAAAGAACTCGCGGGCTTCCTCATCGCCCCAGTACGCAAACAGGCACGCGGCATGCGTCGCGGTCGTTCCGAAAAGCGGTTTGGCGATCGCCGTTTGCCCTCTCCATTTCGGGTCGGCCAGATCGAGAATCGATCGAGGGGCTTCGTCGTCGGCAACACCTTTGTTGACGATCAGCACCCTTGCGCGGGCGGCAAATCCGTACCACGTTCCTTTCGACGAACGAAATGCCTCGGGAAAATGCTCGGCCTGCGACGGATAGAACGGCCGCAGCAGACCTTCGCGATCGAGCCGCAGCGTGTTGAGGATTTCATTGTTCCAAAACACGTCGCACCGCGGCCGATTCCGTTCGGCGCGAATGGCTTCGGCCAACCCGACCGTCTTCGTCGCCTCGACGTCGTACTTGGGGGCGACGCGTGTGCCCGTGCGATGTTCGAATTCTTTCAGAATGGGTTCCGAGAACGGTTGATCGAGCGCCGTGTAGACGACGACCGTGTTTTCGGAATCGTCTCGGCATCCCGGCAAGCAAAGAAGAACCGCCAAGACGATCATCCAGCCCCGTCGTGTCGTATTCATCGCCAATGCCCCTTCCGGTGATTTCACAATGATTCGTCGAAGGCCGCCTGCGACGCGATTTCGTACCAGTGTATCGCAAGCGGCGATCGGATACAGCCCGCGGCGTTCAATGCGGCCCCATCGCCGAGAAACGCGTTTTTCCTGGACTTCGCCGACGCATGATGGTTCAATGATCGGCGGTCGTCGCCTCGGCGTTCGTGTCGGGGCGGAGTTCGATCGCCGCCCGCTTCGTGAACCACCTCGTGGAGGTCCTGCCATGACGCGTTACTCTCGCCGTCGCTTCCTCGGTACGACCGCCGGCGGACTAGCCGCCGGAGTCGCCGTTCCCCTGTTCGCCCATTCGGCTCGCGGCAGCATCTTCGGGGCCAACGAGACGATCAACGTCGGCGTGGCCGGAATCAACGGACGCGGCCAGGCACACATGGCCGCCTTCGCACGAATGGAGAACGTCCGCGTCACGCACCTGATCGATCCCGACAGCCGCTTGTTCCCCAGTCGCGCGAAGAAGATCGAAGAACTGGGCGGGAACACGCCCACCTGCGTGCAAGACATCCGCAAGGCCCTCGAAGACGACGATCTCGACGTCGTCTCGGTGGCGACCTGCAATCACTGGCACTCGCTGATCACGATTTGGTCGTGCCAGGCGGGCAAAGACGTGTACGTCGAAAAGCCGTGTAGCCACAATCCGTTCGAAGGACGCAAGTGCGTCGAGGCGGCCCGCAAGTACGGGCGCATCGTCGCGCACGGAACGCAAAGCCGCTCGAGTCGAGGCTGGGCCGTGATGACCGCGGCCGCCCGCAGCGGAAAGTACGGCAAGTTGCTGGTCTCGAAGGGCTACGCCAGCAAGCCGCGTTGGTCGATCGGCTACAAGGAAGTGAAAGATCCGCCGCCGGAACTCGACTACGACATCTGGCTCGGTCCGGCCCCCGAGCTGCCCTACCACGAAAACCTCGTGCATTACAACTGGCACTGGTTCTGGCCGACCGGCAACGGCGAGATCGGCAACCAAGGCGTTCACCAGATGGACATCGCCCGCTGGGCCGTCGGAAAGACGCTCCCCGACTGGGTCGTCAGCGCCGGAGGCCGCTACGTCGACGAACCCGACCACGACTGGAAAGACCAAGGCGAAACCCCGAACATGCAAATCACGATGATGGGCTTCGGCGACGTCATCCTGTTGTTCGAGGTGTGCGGCTTGGTCGGCAAGTCGTGGAACGGCAACCGGAAATTCGACGCCAAGGTGACCAACGAGTTCTACACGACCGAGGGCGTCATTCGCAACGGTAAGTTCTATCCGCACGGCTCGGAGGAAGGCGAATCGCTCGACGTGGAGGTCGAGATGGGCCCCGAAAGCGATCATTTCCGCAATTTCATGGCCGCCGTCCGTAGTCGCAATCCGAAAGACCTCAACGCCGAGATCGAAACGGCGCACTATTCGGCGGCCCTGTGCCATTTGGGCAACATCTCGTACCGCACCGGCGGCGAAGCGTCGTTCACCGAGGCGGCCCAAGCGTTCGCCGAAAACGATCTCGCAGCCGCGAGCTGGAAGTACCTCGAAGAAAACCTCTCCGGTGCGTTGGGTGTCGACCTGACCAAGCTGACTTGCACGCTCGGCAAACGCCTGCGATTCAACCCCGCCAAAGAACGCTTCGTCGACGCCCCCGAGGCCGACAAGCTCCTTACCCGCGACTACCGCGAACCGTACGTCGTTCCGCAAGAAGTGTAGGACCGGTTTCCGGTCTGTTTTCGATGCAGTCCCGTCGGGCGCGGCACCACGGTACGGCGCCCCCGTGTTTGTCGGAAAACGGTCGATTCCAACGCCGACGGTGGAAACCGCCTGGTGCCGTGTCTAGAATTTTCGCCGAGGTGATCGCAGGCGTTGCCTTTTCATCGCCTTGCGCGCGGTTGCGCGATCGTGATGCCGGGGCGTACCGCCATTATCCAAGAAAAGGGGGAATCAGCAGTGATGAATCGCATTCCACGGCGCAACGTGTTGGCAGGGGCTTTGGCCGCGCTGGGCGGAAGTCTGTGGGGACGATCCGCTACGGCGAGGGCCGCGGCGACGACGGCTCCCGCCGGTTTTCGGTTCGTCCACCTGACGGATATTCATGTGCAGCCCGAATTGCGGGCGGCCGAGGGACTGGCGGCGTGCCTTCAGGCGGTCAACAAGTTGGACCCCAAGCCCGACTTCATTCTCACCGGCGGCGATCTCATCATGGACGCCTTGGATCAGTCCGCCGAACGATCCTCCATGCTGTTCGATCTCTTGAAGAAGGTGCTGGCCGACAACACCGACATCCCGATCCGGCACTGCATGGGCAACCACGACGTCATCGGTCGGGGGCGCAAGCACGGCGTGACGGAGGAGACGGCGGGCTTCGGCAAAAAGATGTATTGCGAAAAATTGGAGATCGAACGGCCGTACTACGCCTTCGATCACGGGGGATGGCGGTTCTATGTGCTGGACAGCGTGCAACCGGCCGAGTCGGGCGTTTACCGAGGCGGACTCGACGAAGAGCAACTGGCCTGGTTGCGCCGGGATCTGAGCGACAAGCCCGCCGACATGCCCGCCGTCGTCGTCAGTCACATCCCGATCCTCACGGTCACCGTCTTGCCCAACGCGGTCAACGACGGGGCGTTCAAGATCTCTGCGTCGACGATGTGCACGGGCGCGCAGACGCTGGCCTCGCTATTCGCCGAGCACAACGTGCGTCTTGCCGTCTCGGGGCACATCCACATGCTGGACGAGGTCCTCTATCGCGGCGTGAAGTTCGTCTGCAACGCAGCCGTGTCGGGACGCTGGTGGAAGGGCGCCAACAAGGGCTTTCCCGAGGGCTTCGGCATCTTCGACCTGACTTCGGACGGGCAGTCGCATTTCGCGTATCAAACGTACGGCTGGAATGCCGAAGGGCAGGGTTGATCGCGTCTCGCTCGGCACGGCCCGTGCCCCTTCGCTTCGGAGGGAGCTTGGCCCGGCCGTTCTGCGGCGACGCTAGTAAAATCGGTCCCGGTGCTTTCCATGTGCCGGGATCGCATGTTCTTTCGGGGCGATTGGTCGGGTTAGCAGTTCACGCCCAAGGTCGCGTTCTAGAAGTCGCCGGCGAATCATCGCCCGCTGAACGCGCGCCCGGTACGCCGCCCGGCCCCGCGCAGCGGCGTTTTTCCCAAATGGTGCGTCTTTCCCCGTTGCGGCCCATCGGCGAGAATCGGTTCGTCGGCGAAAAAGAGCGTCGGAAGGTTGTCGCTTCTATTGACGACCTGCGTGTCACGAATTATTCTATCGAACACCGATATCGGAATCCGATACCATGAGTCGAGAGTTGATCCGACATTTCTTCGGGGGGTTTGTGCGACTCCACATCCTGTACCACGCGGCCAAAGAGCCGATTTGGGGAACGGCGATGATGGAGGAGTTGCGACGCCACGGGTACAAGATGGGCCCGGGTACGCTGTATCCCATCCTGCACCAACTGGAGGAGGACGGCATTCTGGTCTCGAAGGAAAACGTGGTGGGCGGCAAACGACGCAAAGAGTACCGCATCACGCCCAAGGGCAAACGCGTCCTCAACAGCGCCCGCGTCAAACTTCGAGAACTCGTCGATGAAGTCCTCAAAGACAAGGACCGCATGCACGAGGAGTAAACTCGATGGCCTCGAACCGCTCCGCCGAACGCCAAGGGATCGACCTACTGCAACTCGGTTTCGTCAAAAGCCTGTTTACGGCGAAGTGGTTTCCTTACCTGTTTCAGCTCGTGTTGCTGGGCGTGTTCTTGGCCTTTGCTTTTTACGGATGGAATCGGTTTCCTCCCGAAGGCGTCGAGACGAAACAGTTCGCCAAAACGAACATCGTCAATCTCGTGATTTGGGGCATGTGGTGGCCGCTGATGGTCTGGACGGCCGTGTTGTTCGGCCGTATCTGGTGTGCCGTGTGCCCCTTGGAGCTGGTCTCGAACGCGACCGAACGGCTCGCCCGGGCGGTCGGTTGGCCGCAAATGGTCTTGCGCCGGGCGCTGCAAAGCGGGGCGCTGATCTTTCTGGCCTACGCGGCGATCCAATTGTTCATCGCCGGGGCGCAGCTCCATCGCATCCCGCATTACACGTCGATCTTCTTGTTCGTTTTGTTGGGCACCGCGG
>CAYVVR010000091.1:0-7392 GCA_964454655.1 uncultured Planctomycetaceae bacterium
CGAGGCCGGTAATCGCTGACCCTATGCGGGCACCGCCTTTTCGGCATTACGAAACACGGGGAACGTGCCGCGCGAAGAAATTTCGTAGTTCGCGTTCGTTGTGCAGACAAAACGCGTACTCGCGGTTGCCCAGCACCGATTGAGCGTGAACGCGGCGACGCAGGGCGGCGCGTTCTTGTTCGAGCTTCGCGCGTCGATCGGCGAGAAATTCGCTGAGCCGACGGTTCAGCTCGCGAATCGCCAAGAATCGTTCACGGTAATTGGCGGGCGTGACTTCGGCCTCGATCCACGCTTGTTTTTCGGCAATCCACTGCGAGACGCTTTGGGTGTCGTCGGGCGATAGGGTGTGGAGGACGGATCGCAGGTATCGCTCGGGTTGCCACGTCATCCGGCGTAGTTCTTCGTCGAACCGGCGCAACGTGAGTTCGTCTTCACGGATATTGCGTCGGCCGGGCGCCAAGCGGAAAGTTGCCGACAAGATCATGTAGCCCGGGGCGGGGGCTCCGAAAAAAGCATGCATGATCGCGTCGGTCACCTGGTCGTACTTCGCGCCGCCGATGCCGTGCAGGAACAAATCGCCCAATACCAGTCGCGCGTACATCGTCGTGATCAACGCGCGGCTGCGCAAGCGAAGCCCCGAAGCGGCCGCCGCCATCCACGCATCGATCGCCGGTTCGAGGTTGTCTCCTTCCAACGGCAGGCAGAAACGGTCGCCGGTTTCGTCGCCGATCGCCAAGCAACCGCGATTGCGCCGCACGAACATGCGACGCCGCGTCGGGTCGTCGCGAGTCCAAAGCCAAAACGGTGCTTCCAATCGGCCGTCTTCGGCGGTCGCCAAATCGGGAACCGGTTGGGCGCGGTTCCGCAGGTGGTGAACCCGGCGGTAAACCGACAGCACGTGATTGTGGATCTCGACGAATTGATCCAATCGGCTCAACAGGTGGACCGCAAAGCGGGCGAATGCTCGACTTTCGCACACGACGCTTTGCGGAACCTCGAGTGTTCGCAATCCCCATTCGTGTTCCAAGCGGTGTCGCGCCTGCGCCACGGCAAGTCCCCAATAGCCGGTCGCTTCCAGACGATCGAGAACCATCGGCCAAAACCGGGGAAGCATCGGTTCGTCGAGAATCGCACCGGCGGCTCGCAACACGCGATCGGCGAAACTTTCGGCCGTCGACCGATCAAGCAGACGCCGTTCTTCGAAAGGCTGTTTCTGCGAGCCGATGTCGAAGGGCACGTATTCGATCCGCGGCGACTCCGGCGTGCCCGCGGGAACCCGCAACAGGGGAGCGCGAAAATCGTCGGAGTCGATGACCAGATTGATCGCCGGGGCGTCGCACGAACGCGCGACGTAATCGAGGGCGAAGTTCTTGAACCACACACCGGGATGAAACAACGCCGGTTGATGGCCGGCCAACACGATCCGGTCGGGCGCCGGCGGTGTGTCGCAAACGGCCTCGGGCAAGTACGTGCGAGTGTACTTACAAGCGGCATCGAGCAGGTGGGCGCGGGCTTCGGCTCGCAAGTCGGCCGAAGAGAGACCGCCGATCGTGCCGTCGAACAGGGCAAGCGCGCGGCAATTGTTTTCGAGAAGCGACCACGCTTCCTCGAGCGACGGTTCGATGTGCACACCCTCGTGTTCCGACGGTGCGCGGAGCTTGCGGTAGGTCAGGTAATCCAGGTGCGACGTCATCGACATGCCTCGCCCTCACCGCTCTCTCCGGAACAGGAACCCAGGCAAAGCGAGTCGTGTTCGGTCAGGCCTGCCTTCCGAATCGCCTTTTCGAGGACACTTCGGTAGACCGCCAATCGCGTTTCGGCATGATCGAGTGCCCCGCCGAAGGATCGCGCCTCGTCGAGGTAGATCAAGGGAACCGGCAATTCGATGATCCGCATCCGATGTTGCACGGCCTGTACCCACAGTTCGAGCGGCATGGCGTAGCCGGTTTCTTCGATATCGAACTTCGCCAAGGCGGGAACCCGATAGGCCTTGAAGCCGCAAAAAGCGTCCGTCAGGTTCAGCCCCAAACGGCGGTTGAGTTCGTCGGTGATGATGCGGTTGATGCGACGGCGGTCGCTCGGCGGTCGCGTATCGCCGGGAAACCGACGCAGATAGCGGCTGCCCGAGACGATATCGACCTCGTCGGTGCACGCGGCGGCGAACTCGGGAATCCGGCAGGGTTCGTGCTGGCCGTCGCAGTCGATCGTCACCAACACATCGAATCCATTGTCGAGCGCGAAGCGGAATGCCGACAAGAGTCCTGCACCATACCCTTTATTGGAGGGGTGTCGGATAACCCGAATGTCGCGTCGCCGTGCCAGGATTTCGGACGTACCGTCCGTCGAACCGTCGTCGACCACCAAGACGTGGGGGCTATACTTGAGCACCTCGTCCAGTACGGCCTCGACGTGTTTGGCCTCGTTGTACACGGGTAACGCTGTCAGGAGGGATCGTTCCATGGGCTTTGTGCTCGGTTAGGGATCCGACGGCCGCACGAGGAACCGTTGCGACGCGGGCATTGCGTCGAGGAAGGACGGCCTTGCCCCGGAGATTCCTAATGGATCATCGTCGGAGACAATTGTCATTGTAGCGGACGGCCTCGCTCAGGCGAACTTGCAGCCTATTTTCGAAAATCTTTGGAACCTTCCGGGGGCACACGAAAGTGGGGGATGGGCGGTTTTCCGAAGTCGGGCGGGCTAAAATAGTCACATCCTATTGACTTAATTGTAAAAATTCAGGTGTGTCGATGCGGAAATCGACGCCGATACGAAAAGAACCGCTGCGAGGGCCGCTGGATTTTGCCCCCTCGCTGGTGCGGTAAGTTCGATGCACCTTGACCCGATACGACCACAGGGATCGCGATGAAAACCGCCGTCTTCAGTACCAAGCCGTACGATCAGCAATTCTTGCTCGAGGCCAACAAAGAGTTCGGGCACGAATTGGTGTTTTTCGAAACCCGACTGCACGAGCAAACGGTCGGTTTGGCCGCCGGATTTCCCACGGTTTGCGTATTCGTCAACGACACGCTCGATGCCGGTGTGTTGTTGGAGCTGGAACGCGGCGGAACGAAACACATTGCGCTGCGTTGTGCGGGCTACAACAACGTCGATTTGCGGGCGGCCGATCGATTGGGTTTCGTCGTCTCGCGTGTGCCCGCCTACTCGCCCGAGGCCGTCGCGGAGCACACCTTGGCCTTGATCTTGGCTCTGGCGCGACACTTGCACAAGGCGTACATTCGCGTGCGAGAAGGAAACTTCGCCCTCAACGGCCTGTTGGGCTTCGATTTGCACGGAAAGACCGCCGGGATCGTCGGCACCGGCAAGATCGGGGCTCGCGTGGCCAAGCTATTGCACGCTTTCGGTTGCCGGGTGTTGGCCTACGACGTGTACCCCAACCCCGAGTTGGTCGATCTGGGAATCGAGTACGTCGATACCGAGCGACTCTTCCGCGAGAGCGACATCATCAGCTTGCATTGTCCCCTGATGCCCGAAACGTATCACATCATCAATGAAGAAGCTTTCGCCCTGATGAAGCGGGGGGTGATGCTGATCAATACCAGCCGCGGCGCGCTGCTCGACGCCCGGGCCTGCGTGCGGGCGTTGAAATCGGGCAAAGTGGGAGCGTTGGGGTTGGACGTGTACGAAGAAGAGGCCGATCTGTTCTTCGAAGACTTGTCGAACGAGGTGATCCAGGACGACGTCTTCGCCCGCATGCTCACGTTTCCGAACGTCATCATCACCTCGCATCAGGCGTTTTTCACGGCGAATGCAATGCGGGAAATCGCCCGCTGCACGTTGGAAAACATCACCGCCGTCGAGGAAGGGCGCGATCCACCGGGCTTGGTGGCTCAAACCGCCCGGGTAGTCGGCGGCAAGTGACGCCGTCGTGGGGGAGTAGCTGCGGTTTCCGCATCGACGCCCCCTTTTTTCGCGGTTTCGCCTGCGCGCACGATAAGCGTTCAGAAATTTACGCGCCGAACGTAAAGCGACGGTGCGGTCGGCTCAAAATGCGAGCAAATGCGCGCATCGACCGGTAGAATAACAAGCGCCCGAAGCGACGACGTTCGGTAGTCGTATTCCCGTCGCCTGCTTCGGCGATGACCGACATGAGCGTTTTCCGGACACGCTAAGGCGTGTTCGCTGGTGGAAGGCTTTCCGTTTCGAGGGAAGCACTCGGCCTTCGCAATTCCTGAAGTTCGGAGGTTGCCGTCGCTCGTCGAGCGGCGGAAGGGCATGACGTGTCGGTATCGTGCGAAGGAGGTTTCGGTATGGGCGTGACGATCGAACTGAACGAAGTCGAGTTGCAATTGGTGGGCGAGTTGTTGGAGCGGGAGCGCGCTGAGTTGCACGGCGAGATTCGCCACTCTCGGCTCTCGCGCGTGCGGGAGCAGCTTCGGGAACGCAAGGCCCGCGTCGAAGCCTTGATCGAACGGCTTCGCAGCGTCCGCGAGCCGGTGGCCGGTAAATAAACGGCCTTCGGCGACACCAAGATCTGTCGAAGACGTAAAAAAAACCGGAAAGCGTTCGTCCCGACGAACGTTTTCCGGCAGGTCGGCTTTCGGCGAACGACGCTCACACGTCGCAAATCGCGTACGCCTGTTTGAGGCTTTCGGCGAGGTCTCGCGTGGGACTGAATTCGTGGGCGACGATGCCCGTATATCCCGTGCGGGCGATCGTGCGCATGATCGTCGGATAGTCGAGGGTTTGCGAGTCGTCGATTTCGTGTCGGCCGGGGACACCGGCGGTGTGGTAATGTCCCCAGCAGTCGGCATGCTTTTCGATGTCGGCGACGACGTCTTCGCCCATCATGCCCGCGTGAAAGATGTCGTACAGAACCTTCACGCGTTCGGAACCGACGCGATGCACGAGTTCGACGCACCACTTGGTCGAATCGGCCATGTAGTCGGGATGCGTCTTCGCCGAGTTCAAGAATTCGAGGCAGATGGTGACCTTCTTCTTTTCGGCGTAGCCGGCGACTCGTTTCAGGGCCTTGACGCAGTTTTCCAATCCTTCTTCGTCGGACATGCCTCGCCGATTGCCCGAGAAGGTGATCACGTTGGGGAACCCGGCTGCGGCGGTCGCGTCGATCGACTCGCGAATCGCTTTCAGGCAGGCTTCGTGAAACTTGGGATCGGCCAATCCGTCGGTGAGTTTGTGGGAAGGCGTCATCGTGCAGATGAGCCCGTGTTTCTTCAGCTCCGGCCAGTATTCCGGCGAGCACAAATCGAACCCGACGAAACCGATTTCTTTGGCCAGCTTGCAGCAATCTTCGATCGAAGGCAATTTGCGTTTCAGCGGTCCCAAGGCAGTCGCCTGCCGGTAGCGGGCGATTTTTTCGCGGGCGTGCAGGATGATCTCCGGCCCCGCGCCCAACGCGGCCGTTCCGCACAATACGGAAGCCGCCTTCAACCAGTCACGACGTGTGCATCGCGGCATGGCAGATTCTCCTCGTTCGACCCTCGGAATACGAAAAGAGGCGGACGTTCGCCCGCCTCCGGATGACTCGGTTTCACGCATCGACCGGCAGGCCGATCAGCGTCGGAACAGGCGGAACAACCCGCGGCGTCGCGGCACGTACACCGGTGCCGGTTCCGGTTGCGGCTCGACGGCTTCGGGTTGAACTTTCGGTTCCTCCGGTTTCGGCGGCTCGACGACCTTTTCGCCGTCCCAACAATACGGATGCAATTCGCGAACCCAAATGTTGCGATACCGCACCGGGTTGCGGTGGTCTTGCAGATGCAGGATCACCTTGTCGACGTTTCCCTCGATCTTCGCCGCATGGTGAACGAGAATGCCGTTGTGGAAGACGGTGACCGAACCGGGTTCGATCATCTGTCCGTCTTTCACCTTGGGAGCGTAGAAGACGATGTCGTAGTATTGCCACTCGCCCGGCTTGCGCGAGGCGTTCACCAACGGCGGATACTTGCCGTAAATGGCCGCCGCTTGACCGTCGGGATAGGTCACGTTTTCGTACGAGTCGAGCACTTGGACTTCCAGCAACGGCAGAAGTTTCACACCGCTGTTGCCGCGCCCTTGGCCGTCGCCTTTGACTTCCGACGGGGTGGCCCATTCGAGATGAAGCTGGATGTCGCCGAATCGCTGTTTGGCCTCGATGGCACCGGTGCCGGGGACGACTTCCATGTAGCCGTTTTCAATCTTCCAGCCGATTTTCTTGCCTTCTTTCGGCGGAGAGGGCTGCCAGGCGTCGAAATTCGTTCCGTCGAACAACACGATGGCATCGGAAGGCGGGGCACCGGGCGCCTCTTGGGTGCTTTCGGTCGGCGGGGTGATAACGACCGGTTGCGGCATTTCCCGCGAGTGGATCGGCCAGCCCAGCGGTGTACGCGGTTCAGGTTTCGGGGCTTCGGCGGCCGGCTGGGCGTCGCTGGGACTCACTTGGGCCGCTTCGGGAACGCAGGGAACGCACGGTCGGCAAATCACCTGACCGGGCAGGGCCGCCAACACCAACGCAAATGCCATGGAATACATCAGAGCAGACTCCTCGATGCTGAACACGAAAGGATGGGGGGACGAACTAGAGCGGCAAGATGCCCAAATTACATACCTTGCCGAGACGAAAGCGCACAAACCCCGCCCGAATTTCAGTGGTTAGCGTATTCTTCGAGATTAGCCTCACCTTTGCCCGTTTGTCCAGTTTCAACCCGCCACTTTTCGCGGGAGACAACAGGCAAAGGCGAGGCACACCGGCCGAATACCGCGCCGTCCGAAACGGCGGTCGGCAACGGTCGCTTTATTCGCCGAGGTATTCGACGACGACGAAGTAGCAACCGCGGGTCTTGCCGTCGGCCTGCGTGATCCAGGTTTGCAGCCGCGTTTCGCCGGCGGGCAGCTCGGCATCGAAGGTCACTCCGGCGGCGTTTTCGGGGATCGGTTGTTCGGCTTCGAAGTCGCCGACCTGCAACCGGGCCTTCGTGCCCAAGAGCGGTTCATCGACGTACGGCGGGCGATCTCGCAGCGTGATGCGGTACTTGCCCGGCCGATCGACCTTGATCACCCAAAAACCGTTCGCCACCATGCGTCGTACCATTTGCGATTGCGCCCACGGCACGTTCGGACCGTGCCAGTCGTGGCTGCACAACACGGTCGGGTTCTGTGCCGGAGAGCCGACATAGATCGGCACGTACTCGTCGTAACGGCGCGAGACGTCGGCGTACCAGGCCTCGTAATCCTTACGCAATTTCGCCACGATGTCGGGGTGTTCCGCGGCGATGTCGTGTTGCTGGCCCGGATCGGCGTCGATGTCGTACAGCTCTTTGCCGTCGATCAGGCGATATTTTTCGGTCATCGTCGAGGTACGCACCCACGGTTCGGGATGGTCCATTCGGTTCACCGAGACGATGACCGAAAAATATCGCCTGATCGACGGCAAAG
>CAYVVR010000091.1:7402-10331 GCA_964454655.1 uncultured Planctomycetaceae bacterium
TGATCGTGCGATCGGGCCATTCGGGGTTTTCTTCTTCAATGAGCGGTCGGAGGCTCTTTCCATCGAATTTCACGCCCGCCGGTTTCGGCAGATCGCACACGTCGATGAACGTGGGTAGCAAGTCGAGATGCGCCGTGAGGCGATCGATGTCGCGTCCGCCTTCCCAGTGGCCTTTCCAACGGAGAAAACACGGGACTCGGTGGCCGCCGTCGTACTGCGAGCCTTTTCTGCCTCGCATTCCGGCATTGTAGTTGCCCGCGGCGGTTCCGTTGTCGGTCATGAAGACCAGGATCGTATCTTCGGCCAGCCCCAATTCGTCGAGTTTGGCCGTCAGTTTCGCCATGTTTTCGTCGATGTTGACGATCATCCCGAAGAACGAAGCCGTGGGATCTTTGAGCCCCATTTCAAGGAACGGTTTCTTGTACTTTTCGTCGACCTGATAGGGACCGTGCGCGGCATTGGGGGGCAGGTAAATGAAAAACGGTTCGTCTTGGTGCTCTTCGATGAAACGAATCGCCGCCGAGAAAAAGACGTCGGTGCAGTAGCCCTCGGAAGGTTCCCATTCGTTGTTGTGCAAAAGGGTGGGCGAGAAGTACGTGTTGCCCCAATAATCGGGACCTTGCGTGATTCCGCCGCCGCCGTTGATCAACGCTTCTTCGAAGCCGCGATCGGTGGGCCGATACGGAAAGTTGTCGCCCAAGTGCCACTTGCCGAAGATCGCCGTCCGATAGCCTGCGGCACTGAACACGTCGCCCATCGTGACTTCGTCTTCTCGCAGAATCGAGCGTCCCATGATCGTGTGCCACACGCCGACGCGCGACGAGTAGCGACCGGTCATCAAGGCCGAACGCGTGGGCGAACAAGTGGGATCGACGTGGAAGTCGGTCAGGCGAATGCTTTCTTCATACAACCGATCGATGGCGGGCGTTTTCAGATACGGATTGCCGTGGCACGAAAGATCGCCGTAGCCCTGATCGTCGGTGTTCACCAAGATCACGTTCGGCCGGCGGGCGAACGCGTCGTACGCGAACAATGCCGCCGATGCCGCGACGATCGCGACGACAAGAGAACGAAAGCAACGGTGTCGAGAGCCGCGAAAACGCATGGCGTTCAACTCCTTCCAACACGGTGAGAGGGGGACGATAACGTATGCCCTTCCGTGCCCGGCGTTCGACCAGGACGCAAGCAGCGGTCGATATGCGGCGGGAGATCCGGGCAAGGAACGGTGCTTTAGCGGATCATTGTGATCGCGACTTGCACCGCCGACAAGCGCGGGAGCGTGTTCTGCACACAATACCCCGCAATCTGCGGCATCGGCGAATGAAGTGTCGCGTGTTTGCCGCCGAAGTGGACGTCGGGTGGCGACCGGCGAGTTGCGGTCGTTCGTTTCCGTTTACGCTCGCCGGTGATTATAGTCGGAGTCACACGGCACGGTGGATCATGCCGCGCCGCATACCTGGTGTGTATTTCACGATCGACAGGGAGACCGAAACAATGCGCGGCCTACGCTTCTTATCGACGGCGGCCGGATGGGTGCTCATGTGCTGGGCGGCGGTGGCCTGCGCCGACCGGCCGCGATTGATCGTGACCACCGACATCGGCGGCGATCCCGACGATTCGCAGTCGATGGTGCGGCTGTTGGTCCACGCAAACGAATTCGATATCGAGTTGTTGGTGGCTTCGGCCTCGGGGACGCCCGGCGAATTGAAGAAGAACATCGTGCGTCCCGACTTGATCCGCGAGCGGGTCGAGGCCTACGCCCGGGTTTATCCGATGTTGCGGAAACACGATCCGGGATTTCCCGACCCAGCGATGCTGTTGAAACGGATTGCCGCCGGCAATCCGAATCGCGGCGTGCAGAATTTGGGCGAGGGATGCGACACCGAGGCCTCGCGTCGCATCATCGAGATCGTCGATCGGGACGATCCGCGGCCCGTGAACATTGCCATTTGGGGCGGCTCGACCGACTTGGCCCAGGCGTTGTGGCGGGTACGCCACGACCGCTCGGCGGAAGAACTTGCCGCGTTTTTGGCGAAAATTCGCGTGCACGACATCGCCCATCAGGACACGACCGGCGAGTGGATCAATCGGGAATTTCCCTCGTTGTTTTACATTTTGAGCAGGGCACCGAAAGGCCGCGACAAGCGCGAGGCCGTATTTCGCGGCATGTACTTAGGCGGCGATATGGAGTTGACTTCGCTTGCCTGGATCGATCGCCACGTGCGCAACGATCACGGCCCCTTGGGTGCCCTTTACCCGCCGAAGACGTGGACGGCACCCAATCCGCACGGTGCGTTGAAAGAAGGGGACACGCCCTCGTGGTTCTACTTTTTACCGGTCGGGTTGAGCGATCCGGAGCATCCCGATTGGGGATGTTGGGGCGGACGCTTCCGACCTTCCGAAACGAATCCGCGGCTGTGGATCGATGCGCAAGACCGCGTCGGTGAGACGACCTCGGCCCGGGCGACGGTGTGGCGGTGGCGTCCCGATTTCCAGAACGAGTTTCAAGCCCGTATGGACTGGTGCGTGCAACCGCCGGAAGCGTGCAACCATCCGCCGCGGGCGATCTTAGAGGGTGACGACGGCACGGCGGTCTTGCAACGCCGCGTCCACGCAGGCGAAAAGGTTCACTTGTCGGCTGTAGGTTCGCGTGATCCCGACGGCGATCGGTTGGAGTACCGCTGGTGGATTTACCCCGAGCCGAGTCGGTATCCCAAGGCGGCCGCGGTTTCGATCGCCCAACACGATACGGAAGCCGAAATCGACGTGCCCGCCGACGCCGCGGGAACCACGTTGCATGTCGTTCTCGAAGTGCGGGATGACGGGCGGCCGCCGCTGGTGCGTTATCGCCGGATGATCTTGAACATCACCGACTGAACCGTGCGGTGTTACGGTGCCGAAGCCAAAGCGTCGGGCGACTCTTCGATGA
>CAYVVR010000092.1:0-10299 GCA_964454655.1 uncultured Planctomycetaceae bacterium
ATCGTGAGCCGGCCCGATGCGCCGTCCGCATTCGTGCCTTGGAGATGCAGAAGCATGAATATGAACGCGAGTGGGAAAGCATTTCGCTGTTGGAGAAATCGCTCGCTCGCGTCCGACGTCGGTTCGAAACGCGTCGGCAACCCGAAGCCCTGCGCGAAGCGTCGAAAGTGCTTCGCCGGTTGACTCGCGGTCGGTATCGCCGTGTTTGGACGCCGATCGACGAAGCGGTTCTCTTTGTCGACGATGCCGAAGGCTCGGTCCGTCGTGTCGAAGAACTTTCCCGCGGTACGCGAGAACAGTTGTTTTTGGCCTTGCGGCTGGGCGTCGCGTCGGTGTACGCGAAACAAGAAACTTCGCTGCCGATCGTACTGGACGACGTGTTGGTGAACTTCGACGTGCGACGCGTGACGGCGGCGGTGAACGTGCTTCGGCGGCTGGCCGAATCGGGCCGACAGATCCTCTTGTTTACTTGTCATCAGCACATCGTTCAGGCTTTCCGGAAAGTCGGCGTGCCGGGAATCGTGCTTTCGGAGCACGGAACGACACGGTTGGAACCTGAATCCGGGGCATCTTCTGCTCCAAAACGCTCCAAGGGACGTCGGGCAGCGCAAAAAAAGCGTTCAAAGAAGCAATCGCCCAAACGCAAAGAAGCCGGCGTCGAGGTCCGCAAAGGGCGCGAAGGGCCGGATGATTCCGCACCGGTAACGACTACGAAAGTGGAAGACGACGAGAGGCTGCCGGAAACAGCCTACGAAGAACCGAGCGAAGAAACGCAGCCCGCGGCAGAATCGGTCGACAAGGAAATCGAATCGCAATCGCACGCCGGTCGCGAATCTCAAGAGGTGAAGCCGACGACCGTTTCGGACAGCGGCCAATCCCGTCCGAACGTAGAGGAGGCTCAGGACGAGGAATGGGAAATCAGCGAATCCCGATGGTTGCCGGAGGGAGAGCGTTTTTTCGCGGCGTCTGAGGCCGAGCGAACGTCCGAGGCTGCCTGACGGTGCAAGATTAGGCCGGTTGCGGCGATTCATCGCCGGTCAATGTTTCCCGCAAGAGGGCTAGATACTTCCGTCGATATTCGAACGCCAACCAGCCGGTGTACAGCATTCCAGCGACCGCGGCCACCATGCCCGAGAGGGCCAGCGTGAGCGGCAACCAGGGACGCGGTGATGCGTCGGTGCCGGATGTTTCGACGTTGTTCGGCTCAGGGGTGCGCGTTTCGGGAGACTCCGTCCCGAGGGAAGGTTGGGTGTCGCTCGGCGACGTCGAAGAAGCGGCGGGCGTTTCCGGTTCGGCGAACACGGCGGGGACGGCTTCCAAGGGACGTCCTTGCGGAATCTCTGGTAATGGTGCGGGGCGGGCTTCTTCCGGAAGGGGGGGCGTCGCTTCGGGGACCTCCGTCTCGGCAACGCCCGGAGTTGCCGACTCAACCGGCGGAACGATCCGCGGCGGTGGAGTGGTACCGACGGTGACCTTATAGCGGACGATTCGCCCTACAATCTCGGGGGGAAAGTCGCTTTCTGCGACCGTGTCTCCCTCGGCCAAGTCGTGTAGCAACTCAGGCTCGATTTGCAAGATGTACTCGACGCCGCCGGACTCGGCAGGTTGCCAACCGGCCTGAATTCCGAGGAACAGGACACCGACGGCGGATAGGGCAGGAAACATGACGCTAGTCCTCCAGCGACGATGCCGCGGTTGCGCAGCTTCCGACGCAAGTGATTGTGAGATCACGCGTTGCGTTGCATTGTAACATGAATGCAGCTATTCTGTAGACATCGACTCACCCGCCGTCATGGTGCTATCCGGTCTTCGGGTTAGGGGGTAGCGCGTCCTCCAAGTTGGTGCCGTCCCCGCCTGCGTGTGTTCTCTGCGATGACAACGAGCAACGAATGAACGCGCATTCACGTGAGAAACGGTCCTGGCGACGGTACCTCGTGCTAGGGGTGAAAGTCGGCTTGGCCATTGTGGTCCTTTGGGCCATTCGGGGCACGCTTCTCGATGCGTGGAAACAGCTTGCCGAGTACCGAGCGTCCGGCAAGTCGGTGCTTGCATGGCAGCCCGCTTGGATCGCCACGGCCGTGCTGGTATATGCGGTCGGCCTGTTCCCCTCGGCATGGTTTTGGTTCCGTGTGTTGCGGGCGTTTGGACAGCGGCCCACATTGTACGAGGCCGTTCGAGCCTACTACGTGGGGCATCTGGGAAAATACGTACCGGGCAAAGCGTGGGCCGTCTTGATTCGGGCGGGGCTGGTGCGTTCCAAGCGGACGGATGCTTCGGTGGCTGCCGCTGCCGTCTTTGTCGAAACCCTCACGATGATGGCCGTCGGAGCCGTCTTGGCGGCGGGGTATCTCGTAATCGCCTTTCGGGAACAACGGCAATTATTATGGGCCGCGGTCGTTTTGGTGGCCGTTGCCGGTATTCCCACTTTGCCTCCGGTCTTCAAGTTTGCTGCGCGATGGATCGGCCGGATGAAACGCGACGAGGCCTTTTCTCGCCACATAGCCAAACTCGATTTCGGGCTATTGTGGCAGGGATGGGGGGCGACGTTCGTGTTATGGATATTCTTGGCGGTCAGCCTCTGGGCGACGCTGAAAGGGCTCGGTGTCGAACCGGTGGGGCCGGCGTTGCTGCCTCGGTGTGTCGCCAGCGCTGCATTGGCGACGGTGGCCGGTTTTTTGATTTTGGTTTTGCCGGGGGGGCTCGGCGTGCGAGAGGCGGTATTGGTCGCCTTGATCGCCCCCTACCTGGAAACGCTTCCGGAGATGGCGGATCGCGCCGAGTTGATCGCCTGTGTGACTGCCGCGATGTTGCGGCTGGAATGGGTAGCGGCCGAGGTGGTCGTATCGGCGGCACTCTATGTGGCGAGGCCGAGAAGTCTGGACGCCGAAACAGATTCGTCGGCCTGTGTTCCAGAGGGCGGCGCTTCGGCCGTTGCGAAGCAGGGCAATGGCGAGTGCGTTTCCCAACATGCGGTCTCGGCGAAAGCGGACGGCACCTGAATCGGCGGCACGCGATCGGCGTGAGCATCACATGCAAAGGGGGAGACGACGCGAATGAAGCTATCGTTGGTGATTCCTGTTTTCAACGAAGAAGAGAGCCTTCCGCAGTTGCATCGCGAAATCGAAGCCGTGCTTTCCGAGCACGGATACGATGCCGAGATCATCTTCGTCGACGACGGGTCGACCGATACGTCGTGGAAGGTGATTTGCGAACTCGCCGATAAGGACCCGCGTGTGCGGGCGGTTCGCTTTCGGCGGAACTTCGGCAAGGCGGCTGCGCTGAGCGCCGGTTTCGCCGAGGCCGTCGGCGATCGCATCGTGACGATGGATGCCGATTTGCAAGACGATCCCGCCGAGATTCCGCGCTTTTTGGAAAAGATCGACGAGGGGTTCGACGTCGTCAGCGGATGGAAGAAGATTCGTCACGACCCCTGGCATAAGGTGTATCCTTCGCGAGTGTTCAACTGGATGGTCAGCCGACTGACCGGCGTCAAGCTGCACGATCATAATTGCGGTATGAAGTGCTATCGGAGCGAGGTGCTCAAAGAGGTTTCGCTCTACGGCGAATTGCATCGTTTCATTCCCGTGTTGGCCGGTGCGAGGGGATTTCGCGTAGGCGAGCTGGTCATTCACCATCGCCCGCGAGAACATGGGCATTCGAAGTACGGCTTCACGCGTTTCGTGAAAGGGTTCTTGGATCTGTTGAGCGTCAAGTTCGTTACCGGGTACGGCCAACGGCCGCAGCATTTGCTGGGAACGATCGGCTTGATTTGCTTCGGCTTGGGAGGATTGTTGCTCGTCTGGTTGGCGGGCGAATGGATCGTGTCGCGGTTGACCGAATTGCCCGACGTCGAATTGCACAAGCGTCCGCTCGTGTTGTATTCGGTCGCCTTGTTGCTGATGGGCGGCCAACTGTTGAGTGTCGGTTTCTTGGCCGAGTTGTTTGCGGCATTCCATGTGCCTCACACGCCGACGTATTCGATTGCGGAACGACGAGGGAAGGCTTCTGAGGATGGGGCGGGCTGATTGGCCGCCGTTGTCGCCTATTGGGATGTTCGCCGAGAGCTCGAAATCGACTATCAGCACTGAAGGAGCCTGCCATGAAACATGACGGTCGAGCTTGCGACAGCGGGACATCGTCGCTGCAAGATCCTGCGAAACTGCGGCGGATGGTCTATGCGGTATTGATTGCCGTCGCCGCCGGCGCAGGCGCGGGGCGGATTCTTTCGGTCGACTCGGTAGACGCAATTCAGTTGGAAGAAAAGCGGCTCAAAGAGGTGCCCGCCAAAGTCGAACAGCGTCGGCAGGAACTTGTGGCTCGCGGGGTATCCGGACGCAAGCTGGAACGCGAACTGGCCCGAATCCAGAGTGCGTTGATCGATCAGGCGACGATTCGGCGGCCGTTTCTCAGTGCGAACGATCGCAGTCGGTGGTGTACCATCCGCGTGTTGGTGGAGAAGGATCTTCAAGTCGAGGGGTGGCCGTATGCCATCGACAACGTGATCCAAGAGCAAGGTTGGGACACCATCGACATGGTGAAGCACGACGGCCACCTCTTCTCGAGTAAGCCGCCGTTGCTGCCGACGCTCATCGCGTGGGAATACTGGTTGATCTACCAAGGTACGAAGGCAATATTCGGCGAGCCGTGGACGCTCGGCGAGCATCCGTACCTCGTCGGACGGATCATGTTGTTGTCGTGGAATTTGCTGCCGTGGATCGTGGTATTGGTGCTGATCAGCCGCTGGGCGGAGCGATTTGCCGAAAACGACTGGACGCGGTTTTTTGTCGTAGCGACCGCCTGCTTCGCTACGTTGGTGAATCCGTTCTTGATCACCTTGAATAACCATCTGCCGGCGATCGTGTGCGTGACGATCGCCTTGGATCGTGCAATTGCGGCATGGTGGCACGACACGACAAGCCGACGCGACTTTTTTGTGGCCGGTCTGTTTGGAACATTTGCGGTTGCCTGCGAGTTGCCCGCGCTGGCCTTTTTGGGGTTGTTGGGACTGGCCATGCTTGCGCGATCGGTGCGCCGAACATTGACGGCGTTCGTTCCCGCCGCGGCGATCGTTGCGGCGGGGTTCTTCTGGACGACGTACCAGGCACACGGCCGGCTGACGATCCCTTACGCCGAACGGGGAGACGGAACGACCGGGGAGAATTGGTACGACTACACGTACGAGCGAAACGGCAAGGTTTACGAAAGCTATTGGCGGAACCGTGTGGGGATCGACCGCGGGGAACCGTCGCGGCTGATGTACGCGGTCCATGTGCTGATCGGGCACCATGGTATTTTCTCGCTGACTCCTGTTTGGATTTTGGCGTTCATCGGTATGGGCGTGTGGATCGCCGGGGCGGACGATCGACGGCTTCGCGTGTTGGCCGCATCGATCGCGTTGTTGACGGTCGTGTGTCTGACGTTCTACTTGATGCGAGGCCAAGACGATCGCAACTACGGGGGAATGTCGTGCGCGTTCCGCTGGATGTTGTGGTTCACGCCCTTTTGGCTGACCACGATGATCCCCACGCTCGATCGGATGGCGCATTCGCGGCTTTGGCGGGGAACGGCGCTGGTGCTGCTGGCCCTTTCTGCGCTTTCGGCGGCATATCCCACGTGGAACCCGTGGACCCATCCGTGGCTTTTGGAGTACATGACGTGGCTCGGTTGGGTACGCTACTGATGAGGGGGCCCAGCGGACGCGGTTCAGAGAAGACGTATGAGCGCAACGAGAACACGAGCGAATGGGCGAGTGCCGATCTTGGGAGCCTTGCTGAAAGCAGCGGCAATCGTGTGCGCCACGTTGCTTCCCTGGGCCGTTTTTGCTCAAACGCTATCGCTGCCCGATGCGTTCGACACGGGCGGCAGGCACGTCGCGTCGGGGATCGAGTCGTTGGACGTTTCTCCGGCGTACCGTGAAGCTCATCGTCAAGAGGCGTTTTCGACGCCCTCTGAATTGGAAGAGCTTTTCGTCGAAGTGCCGGGCCAACGGTACGACATTTCTTCGTATTCGCGCTACAACATGAAGTTGCCGCGACTCTCAGGCGGGTTTCGTTTTCGAGAAAGTCCGCCGGCCGGCAAGGCCCTACGCATCGCCATCGTGCAAACCGACAAGTTCGAACTGGCGATGCGGTCGGGGGAGTCGGGGTACTTGCTGAAATATCTACCGAACTTTCACGACGCTTGGGCATTGTACGAGGCGACGCAAAAGGAAAACCAATTTCGATTGGAGCCGACCGCACTACTTGCAACCGACGGTGGACGTTATCGCCGTTCCGGTCGCGGGAGCATCGTTCTCCATTTTCGTCCCGGGTGGATCCTTGTGACGCGAGGGGAAAACGTATTACTCGAGTCGCCGATCGAAGGTGATCCGCACACGTGGACCTTGGAAATCGCAACGACCGCCCTTCTGCGCGAAATTCGGTGGATCGACGATTTCGACGTCCCCGAGGTTGACGACGCCTTCGTTCCAATGCGGACGGCTTCCGGCGAGGCGATTCGCCCGTCGGATGAAAATTGGACGGTTTCACTCGACGAAGGCGGGACCATCGAAAAGTTGCCCGACGGCAAGGTGCGACTTTCCGTCGATGGGCAAAGCGGCGTTATTCAAGCAAAAGCGGCGTTGCCGGTCGCCGAAGCGTTCGCATACACCTTCGAGATCGAGTCGCCGACACCAAAAACGGGGGTGACGCTACTTGATTCGGAGGGACGCTCGATCGCGGCAATCGGGTTCTTTCGTCATAACGAATCGCGTCGGATCGTCTTCGCTCCCGACAAGCCCGAATCGGCCGACGATCGCCGGAGTTTCGACGCTCGCAATCGAATCGCACCGTTGATTGCCGCGCGGCAATGGTATCGCTTGATCGTGGCCGGCGGGGCGGTGAACTGGGAGTTTTCGCCGGACGGGCGGAGGTGGTCCCGAGTACAGCCGGGCGGGGAACCGTGCGAAGGCAAGCCCGTCGCATTCGCATTGTACGCATCGCCGGGGAACGAACATCGTGAAATAACACTTTGTCGTGCACGGTTAGAAACGCTGCGCCGCACGAGCCGTCTGGCGAATCGTGTGCCGAAGGACCTCGTTCCGCACGAACTTATTACGAACGATCGGGTGCGTCCGTGGGAGGATGCGCGAAACGCGGCGAAGCCCGCGACCGTCGCTTTCCGCGACTGGGTGTACGCGTGCAACGTGCGGCGTTTGTTGGAGAATCGTAGCTTGTTTGCATCGCGTCGCGTGTTGTTCGAGTTGCTCGAATCGATCCGGTCTGACGACTCGCTTTCGTGGGACGAGCGTGCCGAGGTGTTGGCGGAGTTGACTCGGATTATGCCTGCCTACGACTGGGGCACGTGGCACGAGTTTACCGAGAGCATCGAAGCGACTTTCCTCGATTGGGCTCGGCAGGGCATGACGCAGCCGTATCGCAAAGCGGCGCGGTTTGTCGACCGCATGATCTACTGGACCGAATGGGACCGCACCGCCTATTTACCGGCGGCCTTGCGGCACGAAATATTCGAGTCGGCGGTCTCCGGCGATCGACGGGCGATGGGAGAGCTGTGTGCATCGGCCATGTGTCGCTGCCCGGTGAACGAAATGGAGCATCTGCTGCCCGGCCCACGCGAGATGTTGCGTACGGCAGCCGCGCGAGCAGCAGCGTCGTGGAAAGAACTCAAGTACTTACCGGTCGATTCGAGACCGTCGCGGATGCCGCCTTCTCGTCTCGAAGTCGGAAAGGAGGCGTTCAACCTGACGACGGAGATTACCGCCGGATTGCGTGACGGGGACACTTCTGCGGTGCTCGCCTTGGTCGAGAACCGCTACCGCCCGGAGGTCGGGCGCTTACCTGCTCCGGACGATTCTTTGCATTGGCTTTCGTTCGACGAGTGGGTGCGGCGATTGATTGACGCAAAGCCGGAACTGGGCGAGAAACTGCGACAGGACTATTCCGCCGCGTTGCAACTACGCGTGCAGGAATGCATCAAAAGCGGCGATGAAACGTCCGCCGTGGGGATCGCTAGGCAGACCTACTTGGGCAAACCGGCGGCAGAGGCCGCCATTTGGTTGGGTGACCGGCGACTTGCCCTAGGAAAAGCGGCCGAAGCCGCCAGTTGGTACGCGTCGGCTGCACAAGCCGGTGACGACGAAACGAAAGAATTTCTGGCGGGGCGCCGCGCGCTACTCGCGCGATTCGGATACGCCGCAAGCGAGAAGCTCTACCGCGTGCACGACGAAACCAGTTTTCGGGGAAGCTGTGGATTCGCTCACGTCGAAGCGGACGTGGAAGTTCCTCTCTCTGCTGGTGGTTCGGAAGAAAACAGCGCCCCGTGGCGTCCTGCAAAGTACGGACTCGAAGCGGCTTTTAGAATGCACGGCATCCACGTCAAGAAGCCGCGAGCGATGCCCACTCGCGATTTCAACTGGGCGGGAAAACAAACGACGGCCGTCTTTGATCAGGACGTTGTTTTGTTGGCGAACCAGGTCGAATTGAGTGCCGTGGATCGCAACACCGGGCTTTCCCTGTGGTCGCATTGGTGTAGTGTGGACGAAGCCGGTCAGCAATGGCCGCTCGTATGGATGAAACCGATCCGCCTGGACGGCCGAGTTTATTGTCGGCAGTTGACCGCTTCAGGGCCGCGCATCGTCTGTGTCGACGCCGTCGACGGCAGGGCGTTGTGGACATCGCGATCGACCGCTTACGCCGCTTCTGATCCTTGGTTCGTGGGACGCGAGTTGTTTTGCGTGTTCGGGGAAAAGGACGGCAGCGATCTGCGTTTGTCAATCGTGGAAATGGACGCGAGTACCGGCGAAGTGTTGCGTCACGTGCCGTTGCTTTCGTACCGCGATGTATGGGAGGGAAAACTGACCGCCCGCGTTTGTCGCAGCGACGATCGCTTGATCGTGATAGCGGCCGATACCGCCATTGGTTGTGATCTTGCCGGAAACGTGCTGTGGATTCGACGTGTGCCGTGGATCTGGGGGGAGTGGAGGGACTGGTGGAACGGCAACGACTGGTTGCGACGTGAAGAGTGCAATCCGCTGCCTGTCGGCCGATACGTCGTATTTGCCGCACGCGGTAGTTGGTGTATCACGTGTGTCGATCCAAAGGACGGCAATTTGGTGTGGCAACGTACCGAGGGCCGTTTGCTGTCGATCGTTGGAAGAGTCGGCGACAGCATCATCGTTCGTGCGTCCGACGGCTTCTTTACGGTAAACGCCGACGATGGCGGATTGATCGATACGGTATCGTGCGATCGCGTCGAAGATGCCGCCGTCACGCCCGACGGGCGCTATTTGTTGGTTGTGCGCTTGCGTCCGAAATCGCAGAACAAAACGGACGTTTCTCTCGCGTGGTTTCGCTTGCCGTCGCTTGAACCGGCGGGTGAAACCGTGTTGCAAGAGTTCAGCGGCGACGTATTCGCCGGACCGTTGGCGTTCGCCGACGATGCGATGTACCTGTTGACGGCGCGTGCCTCGAATGCCGCAGAGGGCACGTGGAATCGATTGACGCCGCAAGGATCGCTCGAAGAAGCGACGACCGATTCTCCGTGACGGTTTGCTGAAAGCATCAAGAAGTGCCTTCGGCGGGAGGCGTCGGGTGCACCCATTCTTCGGTGCCGTCGGCGTAGCGTTCGCGTTTCCAGATGGGGACGGTCTTTTTGATTTCGTCGATCAGCCACCCGACTGCTTCGAGGGCGTCGCGGCGGTGTGGTGCGGAAGCCGCGAGTACGATCGACGATTCTTCGACGGGCACGTTTCCGAGACGATGCACGATCGTGCATCCCGTGAGCCCCCATCGGTTTTCCGCTTCGCGTCCCAAGCGAGTCAACTCAGAAACGGCCAGTTCTTCAAACGCCTCGTAATCGAGGGACACCGTGCGCCGATCGCCGGTGATTTCCCTCGTCGTTCCGACGAAGACGACGATTGCACCGGCCAAGTTCGAACGAACAGAGTCGAGCAAGGCCTGTTCGTCGAGTTTCTCGTGGGTCAGTTCGATGGTGGGCATGATCGGTGAATCACGTCGATTGGAAGACCGGACCGGGGCAACCCTCAGCCGCCGCTTACCGGGGGGATGCACGCCACCGTGCTGCCGGCGGGTACGACGGTATCGTCGTCGGCGTATTCCGTGCCGATGGCGAACATCGCAACCTGAATCAGGTCGGCGACTTTCGGTAAACGTTCGGCCAACGCATTACGAAGGGAACCGATCGTTACCGGTTCGGGAACGTCCAATGAAATACGATCGGAACCGGCGGCTTGGCGAACACCGGCAAATAGGAGTACATCGAGGGTCACGGTGAGCCGCAACT
>CAYVVR010000093.1:0-10296 GCA_964454655.1 uncultured Planctomycetaceae bacterium
CCTCACACGATGCCGTGGGCTTTTTCGTAGGCGGTAATCTTGTCTTCGTGTTGCAACGTCAGCGCGATGTCGTCGAGCCCGTTGAGTAGACAGTGACGCCGAAATTCGTCCACCTCGAACGAGAGAGTAAGCCCGTAAGCGTCGGTAATCGTGCAATTCTCGAGATCGACCGTCAGTTCGTAGCCGGCGTGTTCTGCGGCGCGTTGGAACAAATCGTCGACGACCGCCTCGTCCAACTTGATGGGCAACAGGCCGTTCTTGAAACTGTTGTTGAAGAATATGTCGGCGAAACTGGGCGCGATCAGCACGCGAAAGCCGTAGTCGGCCAAGGCCCACGGCGCGTGCTCCCGGCTTGATCCGCACCCAAAATTGCGACGAGCCAGCAAGATGGAGGCCCCTTGATACTCGGGCTTGTTCAGCTCGAACTCGGGGTTCGGCGAACCGTCGTCGAGATACCGCCAATCGTAAAACAGGAATTGGCCGAACCCGGTGCGTTCGATGCGTTTGAGAAACTGTTTCGGGATGATTTGGTCCGTATCGACGTCGGACCGATCCATCGGCAGAACCAATCCCGTATGCTTCGTGAAAGGCTGCATGGTCTTATCTTCTCCGCTGTGTATCGGCTTCGGGCTTACTTGTAATCCCACTCGCGAACATCGACGAACTTACCGGCGATCGCCGCGGCTGCCGCCATTTCGGGAGACACCAAATGCGTCCGCCCGCCGCGTCCTTGGCGGCCTTCGAAGTTCCGGTTCGAGGTAGCCGCGCAACGTTCGCCCGGTTCGAGCTTGTCGGGATTCATCGCCAGGCACATGCTGCACCCCGGTTCGCGCCATTCGAATCCCGCTTCCACGAAGATCTTGTCGAGGCCTTCTTCTTCGGCTTGGCGTTTTACCAAGCCGCTGCCGGGAACGACCATCGCTTGAACACCGTCGGCGACGCGATATCCCTTGGCCACCGCGGCCGCCGCTCGCAGATCTTCGATCCGGCCGTTGGTGCACGACCCGATGAACACCCGATCGACGGCAATCTCGCGGATCGGCGTGCCGGGCTCCAACCCCATGTAACGCAGTGCCGCCGCGGCCGCCTTCGACGCCGTTTCGTCGTCGAACGACGCGGGATCGGGAACAACCCCGTCGACCGACGTCACTTGGGCAGGATTCGTTCCCCAGGTGACCTGCGGGGCCACGTCGGCCGCATCGAAGATTTCGACTCGATCGTAAGTCGCGCCCGGATCGGTCGGCAACGTCTTCCAACGCTCCACGGCGGCCTCGAAATCGTCCCCTTGCGGGGCAAAAGGACGTCCTCGGAGATACTCGAAGGTGGTTTCGTCGGGCGCGATCAGCCCGGCCCGCGCCCCCGCCTCGATCGTCATATTGCAGACGGTCATCCGCTCTTCCATCGAAAGATTGCGGACGGCCTCACCGGTGTACTCGATGCAATAGCCGACGCCGCCTTGGGTGGTCAATTTGCCGATGATATACAAAATCAGGTCCTTGGCCGTCGATCCCTTGGGCAACCGACCGTTGACCCGGATTTCCATCGTCTTCGGCTTGTATTGGAGGAGCGTCTGGGTCGCCAAAACATGCTCGACCTCGCTCGTTCCGATTCCGAATGCCAACGCGCCGAAGGCCCCGTGCGTCGCCGTGTGGCTGTCGCCGCAAACGATCGTCATCCCCGGTTGCGTAAATCCTTGCTCGGGACCGATCACGTGAACGATCCCCTGGCCCGGATCGGTCAGGTCGTACAGCCGAATGCCGAACTGGCGGCAGTTCTCCCGCAGCGTGTCGATCTGACGCTTGGAAACCTCGTCGGCGATCGGCAGCGAACGATCGGTCGTCGGTACGTTGTGATCGACGGTGGCCACCGTCCGTTCCGGACGCCGAACCTTGCGCCCGGCGAGGCGCAACCCTTCGAACGCTTGCGGGCTCGTCACCTCGTGCACGAGCTGGAGATCGATGTACAGAATCGTCTGTTTGCCTTCTTCCTCGTGCACGACATGGTCGTCCCAAATCTTCTGGAACATCGTACGAGGCGTACTCGACGTACCCATGCTCTTTCTTTCCTCTTCTTGATCGATGGATTTCGATGCGGTTTCGTTTGCCCGAGCCGATGCGGACGATGTCGGTCGCCGAACCGATTCCCAGGAGAACAAGGCCTCTCAGCGGGGCGTCAGCCGCCTGCCGAAAACGGCCTATTTTATCCCGCGTCTCGTCTCGCCGGGAGGGAACCTGTCCACAGAGGGGGATCCGACCACCCGCCCTACGGGCCAATCAAGGAGGAATGCCGGTTCAGCGTTCGTCCTCATCCACGGGGCGACAGCGGGCGTCGTCGGCCAGATGTTCCCGCCACCAGGTCTTGGCGCGATCTCGGCTCCACTCCCCTGCCGCCTCGCATGCGGCCAAAGCCTGTTCCAGTTCCCCGGCCGATTGGAACCGATCGGCAGGATCCTTCGCCAGACACCGCAGAACGACGCGCTCAAGGTCTTTCGGCACGCCGGGCGCCCACTTCCGAAGCGGCGGCGGGGCATCTTTCGCGTGCGCGATGAGCACCTGCATCGGCTTGTCGGCCACGAACGGCGGCCGCCCGGTCAACATGCAATAGGCGACCGCCCCCAGGGAATAGATGTCGCTTCTCGCGTCGGGTTCGCTGCTGCCGGTCACCTGCTCGGGCGAAATGAACAACGGCGAACCGGTGATCCCGCCGTCTTGGGTCAGTTCCGGCGACTCGTCGTGCGTCTCATCGAGCGGCTTGACCAGGCCGAAGTCCAACAACTTGACGACGTCGTACACTCCGCCGCGCTCGGTCAGGTAGATGTTTCCCGGCTTGATATCGCGGTGAATCAAACCGCGACAATGGGCCTCGCGTAGTGCGTCGCACGCCTGACGCAATAGGTAAATCGCCCGGCCCGGCGGAAACGGTCCGAACCGTTTCAACCACTCCGCCAAATCCAGGCCCGGCAGATACTCCATCACGTAGTAGAACGTCCCGTTCTCCGAAACACCGTAGTCGAAGACCTCGATGGTGTTCCAGTGCGTCAGCCGGGCAGTGGCCTGGACCTCGCGTTCGAAGCGGGCGATCGTTCGTTGGTCTCCGGCTCGATCGGGGCGAATGACTTTGACGACGCAAGGCCGCTTCATCAAAACATGCTCGGCCAGATACACTTCGCCCATCCCGCCGGAACCGATCTGACGCTTCAAGCGGTATTGCCCCAGTTGCTTCGCCCGAAAGGCCTCACGCCGCAACGAGTCGAGTGAATCGACCCCCATCACGGCCGTCACGGCCGAAACGGCCAAGATCAAGGGGGCATTGATCAAGTGCTGGGCTTCCATCGCCCGGCAAATAAGCGGATGGAACAGCCAACTGCCGTACAGGCTCAATATCGGCCCGGCCGCCAGCGCTCCGATGACCAACGCCGCTCGTTTCATGTCGTTGGGTACAAACAAGGCGTAGGTGTACATCAACACCAGCCAATAACCTACATGAAACTCGAGCGGCCGCGCCTCGCTGCACGACTTCGCCATGCCGTACCACTGCATCGCCAAGAACAACGTGCTGGGCGCGAAAAAAATGAACAACTCCATCGCCCGCAACTTCGTCATCGGGATGTGACATTTGCGGACGAGGCACGCGGCAAGGAACAGAAACAGCGGTATCAGCGCCGCATGTGTCCCGACAAAGATGATCTCGACCGGCAACGACCAATCGACCAAGGTGAGATGCCACGGCAAAAACGCGGCGAACCCCAGGGTCAACAACAAGGTCGCCAATCGCAACCGCTTACGCAATACGCATTCCAGCTCGCCGTGTAGCTGCGGCGTGGGGCCTTCGATCAAGGCGATCGGACACGTCGCGCCCACCGGATACGCCGAGTCCGAAGCGCTCGCCGACTCATGATCCGCCGGTTCCTCGGCCGCTGCGCGGCGCACGGAGTCTTGTTCTTCTTGCGAAAAATCGACCGTGGGCGTGTCGATCGACAGCGGCCCGCCGGAATGTGCATGTAACCGAGACATGATAGGTCAATTTCTTATCGGGTCCGTCGGTGCGACCGACCAATACTTCCTTCGATTGCGCCGCCGGCACCATAGCTTTTACGGATTGGGATGCTGGAAGGATCATCGATCTTCCAGGCAATCACCAAGGTCATCATACCCAGCACGGACGGGAATATCACCCCGCGACAGAAGGAACCTCACACCCCGCGACCAAGGCCAGCCCACTTCGCTTTCTTTCGCATACCACCCCACCTTCCCGTCTTAACCCAACACAACGGCGGGCGTTCACTGGTTGGTCGTGCAAAGGGCCGCGCTACTTACGGGGAAAAGTTCTCGACTGGCCTTCTCGGTGTTCCGAAATAGAGGGATGGAGGATCCGTCCGTCCCAACGCTGCATCCGGCGTCCCGGCCGGGATGACCGAGATGCGACACGCCGACAGTCAGGGAGGATAGTCTTGTCGAGCCTCAGTCGCTTCCGCCAATGGAAACTCCTGCATTTCACCAAACCTCTGCGGGACCGTTCACTGTTTCGGTTTATTGTCGAAAACAAGATCACGAACCTCGTTCGGTTCGGCTTGGAAAGTGAGGAACACCTCGCCAACCTCATTCAACTAGCAAGGCAAGCCGCCGAAAACAAGCCGATCCGGTTCATCGGAATCGATCGATTCGAAGGGACGGCGGGGACTTCCGTCGGACTCAAATCGGCGCACCGGCTCTTGCATCGGATGGGAATTTCGTACCGCCTATTGCCGGGCGACGCCTTACCCGTGCTCATGCGCTTCGCCAACGAAATCACCGACGTCCAAGCCGTCGTTTTTTCGCCGGGTTGGGTACCCGACGTCCACGACCGAACGTGGTTCTACCTGCCTCGCATGATGGCGCCGGAGGGGAAAGTCCTCCTCGCCCCAAACGACGAAGACGGCGCATACCGCGCCGTCGATCGAGTTCAAGCCGAAGCCATCGGCTACGCGTCGCTGACGCCGCGAGCCGCATGAGAAAGAAAACTTCGTTTGCGCCACGGGCGTGCGTCGGCCAAGTTCGGGCAACAACGGTTCACGCCGCGCGGGCGGGGGCCGTGTCGTCGACTGCCGTCGCGCTGTTCGCAGAACGCCGCGCAACCAGAATTTCGGCGAAACCGGTGACATCCCACACGACGCTGGCGGGAATGTAGCCTCGCAACACGATGCCCGCAAGCACGTAAGCGGGCAACAACAACACGCGACGCCACAAGAAACGTCGCCCCCGACGGACGATTTCCAGCCCTGCGGCCTCGAACGATGCCGCCGCCAAGCGCAAATCGATCATCGTTTTGTGCGTGGGGTCGTCGAAGAAGTTGAGACATCCCCGAATCCCGCACCAGCCGTTGCGGGCGCGCGGAAGATGCAGACTGCGCCGCGACGGCACCTCGATGAACACTTTTCCGCCCGGCTTCAACAGTCGCGGCAACCGGGCGATGATCTCGTAGGGACGTTCGGTGTGTTCGAGCACGTGCGAACACAAGACGACGTCGAACGCCTCTCTCGGGAGCCGATCCATCTGGTCCGGATCGTTGAGATCGACATGATAGAAGGCATCGGTCGCCCGGTCGTCGTTTTCGTCGAGATTCCAACGAAGGCAATCGGCCGCACTGTACCGACACTTCGGAAAGTGTCGCTTCGTGAGCGTCGGGCTGTGGTTGCCGCACCCGATGTCGAGCACCTCGGCCCCCGGCTTCCCGAGCAAGTCGGCCGTATGAACGAACCGCGGCGGACGTTCAAACCAACGATATATCGTGCGCAACAGTTTCACGGCCGTTTTCACCCTCCATGGAAATCGGCGATTCATCCTCCAGCAACCGAGGCAACTCCATCAAGTCCGTGATGGTTCGCCAAGGCTTCGCGTGGGGCAAGTCTTCACGATCGCGGAAAAAGCCGTCGGGCCGACGAATCCGGATCGCCGTGAGTCCGGCACGTTTCGCGCCGAAAATATCCCGTTCGGGATGATCGCCCACGAAGACCGCTTCGTGAGGCTTTACACGCAGCGAACGGCAACAACTGACGAACGGCGTCGGATCGGGTTTCCAGTACTTCCGCCCCAAATCGTCGGTAATCACGATACAGTCGACACGGCCCCACAGTCCCAACGACTCGATCTTGCGGCGTTGAACGGCCGCGTGACCGTCGGTGACGATCCCCAGCCGATAGTGTCGACACAGTTCGCCGAGGACATGCATCGTAACCGGCGGCAATTCGATTTGCGGTGTATGGCTGTGGAACAACCAAACAAGCTCGGAAACCCATTCTTCGGGAAATCCCAAGCGTTTTGCCGCCTTGTTGAACACGCCTTCGCGGCTTTCGCGAAAATGGATCGTCTCCAAGACCTCGAGGATTGTATCGCGGTCGCCCACTTCACGCTCGGCGAGCACATCGGCGACGACGGAGAACCCGCTGCGATAAAACGACGCTTCGGGATATAGGGTATCGTCCAAATCGAATAAGACGGCTTGGATCATGATTCCTCGCCTCCGTCGGTTGTTTCGTCGTGCGTGCTCGGCCGGTTCCGCTCGCCGCTTGGAACCTCGGCTCGGCGATTCACACGCTGTTCGGGCCGACCGCGCGTCGGGCGGTCTCTCTTTTTTCGTTTTACGGCAGATCGCCTCTTTTGTAACCGCCGATTTCGTTTGCTTATCGGTTTCTAACCGTTACCGAACCGTCGCCCGATTCCCTTCGTCATCGATCCGCTTCAGGCAACGCGTCGGTTGGGGGAATCGCCCGCTACGTCGCTTTCATGTTCGGTGGAAGGCGTTGGAAACACGGCCAACGGCACGTCGTCTCGGTAAAATACGTCTCCCAAAAAGCGGTACAATCGCATGTCGCGCACGTAGTCGGTCGGATCGCCGTCCGCATCGTGTCCGCACGCTTCTGCCAACATAGTGCGGAACAACCGTCCGCCGGTCGCCATGTTGGACAACACGACCGCCGATCCCAATCGCGGATTGACGTCGATGATTCCGCTTTCCGTACCCAAGATCATCTGGATGTTGACCGGCCCGCGATGCCCTCGTTCGGCCAAGAACCGAATCGCCTTCTGTGCCATTTCCCAGGCTTCGGGGCGAAACACGGTTCGGCTCCGGTAGGCCTCGCCGCCGACAACCTGTTCGCGAATCCGCTGGACGGCCACCGACGGCCGACCGTCGCGTCCGATATAGGTATCGACGCTCAGTTCGTCGCCTTCGAGCAACCGTTCGAACACGAGCGGCCCTCGCTCGCCGGCGTCGGCGATCGCGCGCCGGGCTTCGGGCAAATCGGCACACGGGCGAGCCCCGATCGATCCGAACCCGCGTTGCGGCTTGGCGAACACGGGAAACGCAGCGCGATCGAGCGTCGCCTCGGTCCACATCGGCGCCGTCTGCACCCCGGCCGCGGTCGCTTCCCGATGGAACGCGGCCTTATCGAAACATAGCTCGGCGATCGGCTCGGGCGGGAGAATTGCCGCCGTTCCGCACCGCCCAAACCCCTCTTTATGGGGAGCCAGCCGCACGACATCGATATCGATCAGGGGAACCAGGACGCGAATTCGGTGCTTTCGGCATATCTCGAACAGGGCTTCGATGTAATCGTCTGAGGCAATCGGGGGAACGACGAAATTGCCGTCTGCAAATTGCCCCGCGGGAGTGACGGCCGCACGATCGGCGATGAAGATCTTGCCGCCTGTCAGTTCGGGAACTTCGGCCATCGCTTGCCGCAATTGCAAGACGTGGCCGACCCATTTACCGCCGCAGGTGATCAAGATGTTGCCCGGTTCGCTCATGCCGACTTCCTCCAGCGGCGTTCTTCCGAAGCAACGGACGGTTCCAGGCTTTTCGAGTCGCCAACACCGTCTCGGGCGACCGGTCGTTCCGCGAGGCGTTTCCATTCGTCGGGTTCAATCCGCTCGCCCCGCGTCGCCCGCTCCGACAAAATGCGCGTCCACGTTTCGTGGCCCGGATGAAGCCCCAAATCGTCGACGACGCGCACATCCTGCCCCGCGCCGTCGTATAACGTTCCCGACGATACACGGAATACCGTCATCCAGAGGATCTTCAGATCCAACCAGATCGAAAAATGCTCGACGTAGTACAAATCCCAAGCGATGCGGCGACTAAAGGGAATGGCGTTGCGTCCCATGATTTGTGCCAAGCCGGTAATCCCCGGCCGCATGTCGTGCCGTTTCGCCTGCCTGGGCGTATACCGGGGAAGGTACTCGACCAACAGGGGGCGAGGCCCGACCAAGCTCATATCGCCCCGCAGCACGTTCCACAGCTCAGGCAGCTCATCCAAGCTCCAGTGGCGCAAGAAGCGTCCCAACGGGGTCAACCGTTGATCGTCGGGCAGCAGATTGCCTTCGGCGTCGCGTGCATCACGCATCGTCCGGAATTTCACCAGCTTGAACAATCGCCCTTTGTAACCCGGCCGAACCTGCATGAAAAACACGGGCCTTCCCAATCGCCACCGGATCAACGCAGCAACACTCACGATCACCGGTGCCAGCAGCAACAAGCCCGCACCCGCCCCGAAAATGTCGATCGCTCGTTTGATGGCCAAATGGGTTCGTCGCATGGTGATCGGAACTTCGTGATGTCGGTTGTCTCGTGCAAAATCGATTGTGTCGCGCGTCTTCCCGACCCGATTTTTGCCGCAGCTCGGCCTAGGCGGCTTTCCGCTCTTCGTCGTCGGAAGGCGTTGCGTTCGCCTCTTGCCGATTGCCGTTCAATCGCGCCCACTGCGGACCGAGCGTGTACCGCAAGTCGCGGCAGCGGTCGCCGACCCGGCGAGCAGGAACGCCGACCGCGATGGAAAACGCATCGATGTCGCGTGAAACGATCGCGCCGGCTGCGACGACGGCGCCCTCACCGATCGAAACTCCCGGCAAGACGACTGCGCGAAAGCCAACCCACGCGCGACGCCCGATCGTCACACGGCCTCCCTTGTATTCGAAATGCGGTGATCGCGGGTCATGCCCCAACGTAAGGACGCCGACTTCAGGTCCGAAACACACGTCGTCTCCAATGCGAATCGGATAGACTCGGCCGTCCAGATAGCAACGCCACCCCAAAATGACCCTTTCACCGAGAAATACATTCGCCGGCGAAGAAAACCGAACGCCGCGGCGCACGATGCATCCTGCCCCGAAATCGCCCAACATGCGGCGTAAAAACAACCGGCGAATCGCTCCCGAGGGCAAATGCGAAATCACGTCGTTGTACAACGCCGTCAAAAGCGGATACCAACGTCCCAACCGCGAACGCCGTGACATGCCCGGCGACGTACCGGACTCGATTGCCCGCGAGGTAGCCTCGTCGGATCGCGCGCATCGATCATCTCGCCAAATTTCTTCCTCGAATCGGCTCGGCACGGTTCGTTTCCTATGCAAATACCACGTGCCCCGCTCGAATCGGCGCCCGTGTTGGTCGGGCCTCCGACAGAGGGTCGAAAGGGTATCAAATTCGCCGTATTCTCGACAACGGCAATTCGCCACTACATCAGGTGATTGACACCCCCTTCTCGAGTCGTATTCGGCAGATCGAAAACGAGCGGTTCGGTGCCGGAAGAAGATACCGCCTTGAGCGGAATCCCCGATGCGTGATACAGAACCTTGTCGAGCGCCCGCAGCATGTCGTCGATATCACGTTCACCCAGCGTCGGATGAACCTGGAGCATGACGGCCGTCTCACCGAGTTCTTTCGCGACGGGCAGCCGCCAGACGGGGCGGGAACCGCGACCTCGAAACGCCCCTTCAAGGTAGATTTCGGGACAAATGCCCGTCCCGCACGGGATGCCTTCGCCCAAGAGAGCTTGGATGATGCGATCGCGACTCCACCCGGGCAACAGCGATTCAGGACGCACGAAGAAATAGAACTTGTAATACGCATGTTCGAACATGTCGGTGGGCATCGGCACACGAACGGCAGGATGCCGCCCAAGCCCCGCGGCCAGTCGGCCGGCAAGCAGACGACGCCGCTTTACCCACTCGGGAAGCTTTCGCAAAACGACACGGCCGATCGCCGCTTGCATTTCGGTCATTCGCCAATTCGTGCCGATCGACTCGTGCAACCAGCGAAATTGCCCCGGCGCAGCATCTGCACGCAGGGCGTCGAGACTCTTGCCGTGGTCCTTGTATTCCCAAACGCGGCGGTGAATGTCGGAATCGTTCGTGACCACCATCCCCCCTTCCCCGCCGGTGGTCATGATCTTGTCTTGGCAGAAGGAAAACGCGGCGGCATGTCCCCAAGTTCCCACGGATCGCCCTCGATACCTTGCGCCGTGCGCTTGGGCGCAATCTT
>CAYVVR010000094.1:0-10266 GCA_964454655.1 uncultured Planctomycetaceae bacterium
CCAGGGTATGGATGAAGATGCGGCGCGGCGTACGCTCGACCGTCTCACCCTGACGGATGTATTCATACAGCGGCTTACCAGCGTGCTTGAGCGCGCTGTACATCGGTGGCAGCTGTTGCCTTTCGCCCAGGAAGTGCTGCAGCACGGACTGCACAATCGCCCAATCTACCGCTACCGGGCGTACTTCGATCACCTCGCCTTCGGCGTCTCCGGTGGTGGTGCGCCCTTCGTGCGCCCTACGCATGCCGCGATTCGCGTTTTCCGAGCGTGAACGCGAGACGATCGTCGCTTATTTCGAGACGGTGGCTCAACAAAAACAGAGAGGAACGGTTCCCGGGACGCTCGAGGCCTTGTTGCCGCGCTATCCCGATTCGGCGTCACGAGCCGCCGCCTGGGAAAAGGCCCATGCCTTACTGACCGATACGAAGACCTATTGCGGAAAGTGTCACGCGATCGGATCACGTCTTCCGCCCGATGAGACGGGCATTGTGACGGCGCCGCGTCTCGACCGCGTTCGCGACCGGTTGAAAAAGGAACATCTCGTTCGTTGGGTGGCCGATCCAAAATCGGTGTTGCCATACACGAGTATGCCGGTCAACTTCCCGCCGGATGGTGAACCGCTCGATCGCAGCCTATTCGACGCCGATAGCCGCCAGCAAATGGCGGCAGTGATCGACTTGTTGTTGCATTACGATGAATTCCTTCTCGAGCGGGCGGTGAGCTCCGATTCCAAGGATGAATCTGACGCGGCGATGCCCTGATGCGGGCCGGTGTGGGGGCAATTTTTCTTTTGTGAGAATTCTCCGTCCGAGATTTCGACGACGGAGCAACCTGCCGCGCGACGAATCGCGTTTTCTTCGAGGGCGGCGGCAGCGTAAAATAAAAATTCCCAGAGCAAATTCAACAGCATTGATACCCCTCCGCGTGCCGTTTGGGCACCCGTGAAGGAGAGCTCAACAATGACACGCATGCGACGTCGGCGTTTTCTGGAACGCCTTTTGGCCGCCGGCTCGGTTGCCGTTCCGGCAATTGCCGTAGGCAACGTGTTTCAGGCTGGTTACGGGGATTTGACTGGCAGGCTGGTGTACGACGGCGAGCCGCCCGAGCGGGCGAAGCTGAAGGTCGACAAGGACGTCGATTGTTGTGGGAAATACGACATCCGCGACGAATCGCTCATGGTCGCCGAAGACGGCGGGCTGGCGAACGTGTTCATCTACGCGAGGTCGCGTGGGATGCCGATCGAGCCCGAGCGAGAGGCCGAAATGTCGAACGAGGTCGTGCTCGACAACCGGGATTGTATCTTCAAGCCGCATTGCATGGCGATCTGGTACACGAAGCAATCGCTTCATATCGTCAATTCCGACCCGATTGCCCAAAATGTTGCTTTTGCGCCGTTGGGTGATTTGCCGGCCAACATCGTGTTGTCTCCGGCGCCCGGCGAGAAGACGGAGGCGACGTGGCGATTTCGCCGAGCGCAGACGTCGCCGGTTCACATCGTGTGTAATTACCATCCTTGGGAATCGGCGTACATCCTCGTGCGTGATACGCCCTATTTTGCGATTTCCGAAGCGGACGGTCGTTTCACGATTCCCAAGTTGCCGCTCGGAACATGGGAATTTCAGGTGTGGCACGAGCGTACGACATACCTCGAGACCTCGGCGTGGCCGCGAGGACGGTTCTCGATCGAAATCAAGCCGGGGGTTAACGATCTGGGCGAGATCACGCTACCGGCATCCTTGTTTGCGCGGCGATGACCGGCATTCGCGGTGGTCGCCGTTTCGGTCATCGAACGTCGCCGCCGGTAAAGCTCGGCCGGACCGCGTTTCCTGCTGCAAGCGGCGCCGAGCAAGGAAACTGAAGATCAGCGAGAGGAACGGGAACCCTCGATGCATCACGTGAAGGTGTGGGAATCGATCCGGCGATTATCTGCCGCCTGCTGCCTGCTGACGATAGCCGTTGTGTGGGCGGGGTGTTCACGGTATTCGCCGCCGTCGTTCGAACTGAACTTGGAGGGACGCAAACCGGATTCGGTAAGTCCCTTGCAACGCCAAGTTTTAGAAGAAACGCTGACCGACCTGTTCGGCACACCGGACGAGCCCAAAGTACCCGAGGGAGTTGAGCTCGATCTGGAAAAACTCAAGCGGGCCGCGGGGCCGGTCGGCCGCGACTACGACGGTGTAGAGCGAGGTCTGTTTCGCAAACATTGCGTGACCTGCCACGGGATCTCGGGCGACGGTGCCGGGCCCATTGCGGCGATGCTGACGCCTTATCCGCGTGATTTCCGGTGGGGAATCTTCAAGTACACATCGACGGTGTTGGGTGCGAAGCCGACGCGTGCCGATTTGCGGAAGACGTTGCGTCGCGGATTGCCCGGCACGGCCATGCCTTCGTTCATGGGGCTGTCCGACGACGACTTGGAGTGCCTCATCGAGTACGTGAAATACTTGTCGATTCGCGGGGAGACGGAGCGGTATCTCGTGCGGCTGGTCGTCGACGAGAACGAACCGATTCCTCTCGATCGCGAGCTGGTGATGGAGGAAGGCGTCTTGCCCGCGGCGCAATCGTGGGACTGGCCCGAACTCGATCCCGAAACGTTTGTCGTCAAGCCCGAGCGTCCCCGGTTGTCGGCCGAGGAACTGGCCGAATCGATCGCCCGCGGCAAAGTGTTGTATCAGGCCGAGAAATCGCAGTGTGTGAAATGCCACGGGCCGGAGGGGCACGGGGACGGCGAAGAAAAGGAACTCTACGACGATTGGAACAAGCCGAAGAAAGGCGTCACCCCCGAGCAGACGGCCGAGTTGCGTCCTTTGTTCAAACTGCCGTTGCAACGATTGCAGGCACGTGATTTCCGCGAAGGAATTTTCCACGGGGGCGGCACACCGGAAGATATCTATCTGCGCATCTATACCGGAATCAAGGGGACGCCGATGCCCGCCGCGGGCGAGGCGCCGGGCGTGCCCGGGGCTTTGGAGCCGGAAGAAATCTGGGACATCGTCCACTACGTGTTGTCGTTGTCTCGCGCGCAGGTGCAGCAAGCGAGCCCGCCCGACCGGTTCTAGAACGGCAGGAAACGATCGTGCTGCGGTGGGATTTTTCCGCGAAACGGTTTGAAGAGCGATCCTAGCCTGAAATCATCCATGGCCGACGAACACGCAGACAACAATCGACGACGCCTCCGCCGAGCGAACCGGATCGCCTGGGCGCTGGCGATCATGGTGTTTCCGTTGATTTGGATGGGCGGCCTCGTCACGACCTACAATGCCGGGATGGCCGTTCCCGATTGGCCGAACACGTACGGATACAACTTGTTTTTGTATCCGATCGAAAGTTGGCTGAAGACATGGGACGTCTTCTTGGAACACAGTCACCGGTTGATCGGCGCCACCGTCGGCTTCTTGGCGATTGCCCTGGTCGTTGCCCTATGGCGGCACGGCGACCGCCGGTATCGTTGGTGGGCACTCGGCGTGCTGGCCGCCGTCTCGGCCCAAGGGGTGCTGGGCGGTATCCGCGTCATCGGACGAGAAATGCTCTTGGCCGACATCCACGGATGTACGGCGCCTTTGGTTTTTGCCGCCTGCGCGTGGATGGTGATGGCGACTTCCGCCCGCTGGTCGGATCGCAGCGTGTGGGAGTCGTCGGAACCAAGTGCCGCCCGGGCGAGACTGGCCGGTTGGCCGTTTTGGCTTTTGGCGGTGACGACCTATTGCCAAATTGTCCTGGGGGCCCAGGTGCGCCATCTCTTTCCCACGTTGCCTGTTTTGTGGGGAACGTTGTGGGTATGGCTGCACGTGGGCGTCGGGCTGTCGCTGGTCTTGTTGTGGGGCATCGTTCGACGGGTGGTCGGCGTAGTCCGCGGCGAATGCCCGTTCTTGGTGCGACGCGTAAACTGGTTTTTGGGGCTTTACATCGTACAATTGCTGCTGGGTGCTGGAACATGGGTTACCAATTACAACTGGCCCCGCTGGTTTACGAACAATTTCGTCGCCGTACCGTTCACCGTTCGTGACGGAGGAATGCTTCAGGCGACGACGACGACGGCACATGTCGCGGTGGGTTCGTTGTTGTTGATTGCGGCGTTTTCTGCGGCGGTTTGGGCAAGCCGTCGCCGGGTGTTTGTCGAACCGGAAGTTGCAACGTCGGCGAAAGCGGGAAAGGCGAGGGCGACCGCGGTAGCCGAGAAGACCGGTGCGGGGCGGTCGGCCGACCACAAGAAACACCGACGACGCTGATCGCTCGAATCGGCACCGAAAAAACATCCTCGAGCGTGTCGATGACACGGCCAAGCGACAGAATCTTGTGAGAAGCGATTGTGCGGATGAATGACGGCAACACTGCCCTGAACGGTGTCGAATTAGATGCTGCGCCGATGACCTCGGGGGCGAAATCGTTGGTTTCCGATCTAATGGCTTTGGCGCGATTGCGGATCGTCGCCATGGTCTTGCTCACGATGTTGGTCGCCGCCTGGGCAAGTTCCCCCGGACCGTTCCTTTGGGGACAGGCACTCTACGCGGCCGTTGGCGTGGGGATGGTTGTCGTCGGTGCGATTGTCTTCAATCAACGCATGGAATGGCTCAGCGATGCACGCATGGAGCGGACGGCGAACCGGCCGATTCCCTCCGGACGCATCTCGCCCCACGCGGCAACGGCGATGGGGGCGACGATCACGGTTCTCGGGGTGGCGTTGCTCGCCTGGTCGGCGAATCCGGCCTTGACCGGCTTAGCGGTGCTTAGCTGGTTCATCTATGTCGGAATGTACACCCCCTTGAAGCCGGTTTCGGTGTGGCAAACGGCCGTAGGGGCGCTTGCCGGGGCCATGCCGGCGCTTTTGGGAACGGCAGTCGTCGGAGGTTGGGAGTCGCCGCACGGTTGGGTGCTGTTCGGTGTGATCTATCTGTGGCAATTTCCGCATGCGATGGCGATTGCCGAACTGTACCGGGAACAATACGCGAAGGCGAACGTTCGAGTGGCTCCGGTCGTCGATGATTCCGGCCGCTTGGTAACGTGGTTGACGCTTTTCGGGGCCACGGCTCTATTAGGGCTTTCCGCTGTCGCGGCACGGTGGGGCGAATTTTCGACGCCGGGTGGATGGGCGTTGATACTGGGGGCCGTGGGCTATCTGGTCGGTTCTCTTTGGTTCGTCTTTCGGCGGAACGCGTTCACCGCACGGTGGTTGCTCCGAGGTTCGCTTCTCTACTTGCCGTTGGCATGCGCGGCATTCTTGCTTGGGTGAGCTGCTCGCTACGCGGCCGGGGCACGTTGGCCGGTTTTCAGTGGATCTTTTCCGATTTTCGGCAAAGGTCGTCGGCTCTTTTGAATTTTGTGACGTCCTTGGATCGCCGTGGTTGCTTTCGGCTCGGCCGCTCGCCATGCTGATAGGGATGTCGAATTCACGTTTGCCTGATGTCGCACGACTCGGAGGGATCAACGCATGCGCGACGAGCAGTGGCAACAGCTCATCGAGGTGATCGAGGGACGCTCTATCGGCAAAGCGCCCGCGGGATTCATTATCGACTGTCCTTGGCTCTCTGGTTGGGCCGGCACGTCGTTGATGGAATACTTGACCAACGAGGAACTGTGGTTCGAAACGAATCGCCGGGCCGTCACGGAATATCCCGACGTCTGGTTCATTCCGGGATTTTGGGCTGAATACGCAATGTGTACCGAGCCTTCGGCGTTCGGTTGTCGTTGCGTGTGGCCGGAAGAAGAGTTTCCGTTTCCCGAAAAACTCATTCACCGTTTCGAGGATGTCGACGAACTGACGGTTCCCGATTGTCGCAAGTCGGGGTTGCTTCCTTTCGTCGTCAAGCGATTGCATCGTTATCGCTCGCGGATCGAAGAGCTGGGGCATCGGATTCGGTTCGCCACGTGTCGCGGCCATTTCAACGTGGCGTCGTACCTGGTCGGGCAAACCGAGCTGCTGCTGGCCATGCGTACCGAGCCGGAGCGAACACATACGTTGCTCGACAAGGTGACACGTTTCTTGGTCGATTGGATTCAGTATCAGAAGGAACAGTTTCCCGACATCGAGGGGATCCTCGTGTTGGACGATATTGTCGGGTTCGTCGGGGAAAAGGACTTCTTGGAATTCGCTAAGCCGTATCTGGATCGCATTTTCCATGCCGTCGACGTGCCCGTCCGGATGTTCCACAACGATGCCCACGGCATGGTTTGTGCACCGCACTTGGCCGACGTCGGCGTCAACATCTTCAACTTCGGATTCGCCCATTCGCTGCCCGACATGCGGTCGGCGCTCGGCCCTAATGTCGTTATGTTCGGGAATATTCCGCCTCGTGATGTACTGGCTGGAGGAACTCCCGATGATGTGCGGCAGGCCGTGCGCGAAGCGTACGCCTCGATCGAAGACAAAAGTAGGATCATCTGGTCGGCCGGCGGCGGAATGCCTCCGGGGGTGACGGACGAAAACCTGCGGGCGTTTGTCGATACGTTGTCGGAGGTGTCGTCCGGTGCGTGATCGGCAGGCTCGATGAGCAACCGCCGTTGTTTCATGCGGCAAAAAACCATGATCGCAAACGACGCAAACAAGACGGGACGACGTCGCCGGCCCGCGTTGCCGCTCGCGATGATCGGGTGCGCCGTGGCGATCGCGGTGATGTGGCTCCCGAAGGGGGCGGCTTACGGGCAGGTCGTCCCCTACGCGTCGTCGGTCTACGAGCTTTCGGAGTCCGTCGTCGTCCACGAAGCCGATGCCTCTTTGATGGTGCAGCTCGAACAAGCGCGGCGGGCCATGAAGGCCGGGCAGTACGAGGACGCGCTCGGTATCCTCATTCGAGTTGCCGATATGGGCAGCGATAGCCTGATCGACGTGACGGGCGAATTGGAAAACGTTCCGCGGCGATATGTGAGCGTGCAGCAGTATTGTCAGGCGATGTTACTGCGTTTTCCGGCGGAAGCCGTCGCTGAGTACCGGCGACTCGTCGATCCGGCGTTCGCTGCATGGTTTGAGCGAGGTCGGCAGAACCTGGACGAAGACATGTTGCAACGTGTCGTCGATCAGGGATTGGTAAGCAGTTGGGCCGATGATGCGCTTTGGATTCTCGGTGAACTTCGCTTGCGCAACGGTGATCCGATCGGTGCGAGGACATGTTGGGAACAGCTCTTACCGATCGAGGATCATGCCGCCTTCCCGTCGTGGCTGAGCGTCTACGACAGCGAGTATTCGCCGGCTGAGGTGCGGGCTCGGTTGATTTTGGCCGATGTCTTGGCGGGGCGTCGTAAAGAAGCCGAAGAGGAAGCCGCCGCGTTTGCCGAACTGCATCCCGATGCGGTTGGTCGCTTCGGCGGGCGAGACGTGAAGCTCGTCGATGCCGTGCGAACGTTGATCGAAGAAAGCAGGCATTGGGCCTTGCCGCAAGGGAAGACCGAATGGCCTGAATTTGCCGGAGCGGCGACACGACAACGGCGAGTCGTCGGCAAGCCCGACTTTTCCCGCGTGTTGTGGCAGTTGCGGCTGCCCTCGCCGCCATGGAGCGAGATCACCGCTTGGAGCCCGGCGCCGGAGGCCATTCCCGGTTCGGCGGAAACCCGACTGGCACCGTTGAGCTATTACCCCATTATTTTGGGCGATTACGTGATCGTAGCCGGCGAGAACACGTTGTATGTCGTCGATAAGGCTACGGGAAAACCGGCGTGGGGGCAGGAACCGGCCGTGTTGCGTTTGGGGGATCAGGCTGGGGTCTTGTCCCGATTGCCGCGTAACACGATCGGCGTGCCGCGGTATACCGTCTCGTCGGACGGCAGAAGGATTTACGTACCGATCACGTGGTTGTCGGCGTCGGATTCGGAACCGCAGAGCTTGCAAACGGCGACGACCTCGGAACTGGTTTGCCTCGACATTCAGGGTCAAGGCCGAATGTTGTGGCGAAAGTCTCCCCCGGAAGCCGACTTGGCGTTTGCCGGTGCCCCTCTTTGCCTGGGCGAGCAGGTGGTCGTTGTGCTCCGTCGCGACGGTGCGCCGGCAAGGGTTTCCGTCGCCGCGTACGATGCGGCCACCGGGGAGTTACAATGGCAACGGTTCGTGTGTTCGGGCGATTCCCCGGGTCGAGGACTGTTTCCCGAATGCGTTTCGTTGCTGGCGGCGGCCGATTCCAGAAACCTATACATCAACACGAACATGGGAGCCGTGGCGGCATTGGACCGGCGACGGGGCACGATCCGGTGGATTACGACCTATCCGCGGGCGACGCGCGGCGACCTGGCCGATCCCGATCCGTGGATGTACCGCGCTCCGAATCCTTGCCTGGTCGATCGGGGAACGCTCTATGTCGCGCCCGCCGATTCGCCCGAGGTGTTTGCTTTTGAAGCGCGTACCGGTCGCATGATGTGGCATAGCGGGCCGGAAACGGAACGCATTCGGGATTTGTTGGGGGTAATCGACGACCGGCTCATCGCGTCGGGAGACAGGCTTTACTGGATCGAATTGCGTGGAAGCGGGGCGGGACGGATCGTCGCTCGTTGGCCGGACGGACACGAAGAACTCGGATTCGGCCGTGGCCTGCTGACGAACTCAACCGTCTATTGGCCGACCCAAGAAGCCGTGTACGCCGTGGATGCCGTCACGGGGCGTCCGATCGATCGGCATGAGTTGTTGTCGAAAGGGGCTGCCGGCGGGAACTTGGCGGCAGGTGGCGGGGTGTGCTTGATTGCCGAGCCTACCCGCGTTACCGCGTTTCCCTTGTTGGAAACCGATAGCGACCAACAGCGACCCGATGGTGCAAAGCGGTAGGTTCGGTGCGTGCGGTGCGCTTGAGTCGATCCGGTCTGATCGGTGATAATTGAGCGTACGAAGAATGTGGGTGTGGCGTCCGACACCCGACACCGCGTGTGACGGTTAGGGGCTTCGTGCGCGACTCGTCACGGTTAAGGGGCATTCTTTCCCGGAATCGGTGCGGTATGAACGAACGAGACGATGTGCAGCAACTGGCGCGAATTGCCGAGACCGCCGCGAAGCTGAAGGAGCAGATGGCCCGGGTCATCGTGGGCCAAGAAACCGTCGTCGACGAGCTGTTGACGGCGTTGCTTGCCCAGGGACACTGCTTGCTGACGGGCGTTCCGGGGTTGGCGAAAACGCTGATGATTCGCACGTTGGCAAGAGTGCTGTCCCTGGAGTTCAACCGAATCCAGTTTACTCCCGACCTCATGCCGTCGGACATTACCGGTACGGAAGTCATCCAGGAAGACAAAGCGACCGGCGTGCGGGAGTTGCGGTTCTTGCCGGGGCCCGTTTTTGCGAATGTGATCTTGGCCGACGAGATCAACCGCACGCCGCCGAAAACGCAAGCGGCGCTTCTCGAGGCGATGCAAGAGTACCAGGTAACCGTCGGCGGTAAGCGCCACGCGTTGCCGCGTCCGTTTTTCGTATTGGCCACGCAGAATCCGATCGAGCAGGAAGGGACCTATCCGTTGCCCGAAGCCCAGCTCGATCGTTTCATGTTCGAGATCCGCATCGATTACCCGTCGGAAGAGGAAGAACTGGCGATCGTACGACGCACGACCGCGGATGACGAGCCCGACGTGGAGCCGGTCCTTTCCGGTGAAGAGATTCTCGAGTTGCAGCGGGTCGTGCGGCGGGTACCGGTTTCCGAAGTCGTGGCGAAATACGCGCTCCAGGTGGCGCGGCGTAGCCGTCCGGGGCCGGATGCTCCCGACTTCGTGCGCGACTTCGTGGCCTGGGGGGCGGGACCGCGCGCAAGTCAATACTTGGTTCTAGCGGCCAAGGCACAAGCCGCCATCAAGGGGCGGCCGCACGCGTCGGTGGCCGACGTGCGGCGCGCGGCACATCCTGTATTGCGACATCGGATCATCACGAATTTCAACGCCGAGGCGGAAGGAGTCCAGGTCGACGATTTGATCGACCGGCTGATCGATTCGGTTCGGCTTCCTGAAGACGAGTTGGTGCATGGCGGCAAACTCCCCGACATTCTTGGACCCGCAGGTTCTGGCGCGAATTGAAGGCTTGACCTTTCGTGCCCGAGCCGTCGTCGAGGGTTACGTGGCAGGCCTGCACCGAAGTCCGTACCACGGTTTTTCGGTCGAGTTTGCCGAACACCGCGAGTATGCGCCGGGGGACGACCTGCGATACGTCGACTGGAAGGTCTTCGGGCGGACCGACAAATTCTACGTCAAGCAATTCGAAGAAGAGACGAATTTGACGTGTCATCTCGTGTTGGATTGCTCGGCGGGGATGGCGTTTCGTAGCAAGGGGGCGATATTCTCGAAGTTCGACTACGCTCGTTGTACGACGGCTGC
>CAYVVR010000095.1:0-10262 GCA_964454655.1 uncultured Planctomycetaceae bacterium
CGAAACATCTCGACCGGCACGCCGGGTTGCAGGCCGAATTCTTCGAGTCGATGCACGTCGTCCGAGCCCCCGGTCAGCTCGGCAATGAACCCCGTTTCCCCCGGCTTCAAATGATGCAGCGGCACCAACGAACGATCATCGGCAACGCGTTGCTCCACACGGCGGAACGAGATCATCGAATCGACTCCCAAGTAGGGTTCCGGCCGAATTCGGCCAAGCCGTCATTATCGCACAAACTTACGAAAGCTCCACCCACGGCTTCCCGAAGAAAGCCGCTACCCCTTAACGAGACCGTTATTGATATCCAGTCTCAAAAAATTCTAGCATTACAGTACCCAAATAGCAAGAGGGCTGCCCGAAAATTTCGGCGATCGAGGTAGCCTTTGGTGAAACGATCGGCCGGGCAACTCGAAAGAGCAAAGCGAAACAACCGACGCACAAAAAATGCCGGTCCGGCGACCATCGGGGTGGTCCTCACACGATGTCTGGTCGCCGGACCGCGGAGAGCTACCAAAGGAGGCACGATCAGGAGGTTACTGCTCGCCGTCGCGTAAACAGATCGTACAGAATCGGCACCGTAATCTGTGTCAGCACTCCCGACACCAGGATACCGCCGACGGTCGCCACGCCGACCCCGACGCGGGGCTCAGCCCCGATACCGCGTCCCAACGCCAACGGCAACATCCCCAACACGGCCGCCAGCGTGATCATCACGATCGGCCGGAAGCGATCACAGGCGGCACGGATCATCGCTTCGTGCCGATCGATACCTTGTTCGACAAGAACGTTGAACTGGTCGATGATCAAGATGGCGTTGTTGACCACGATACCGGTCATCATGACGACGCCCATCATCGCGAACAGGTCGAGGCTCTGCCCCGTCCAGGCCAAGGCCCAAATCGTTCCCAGCAAGGCAAACGGAACGGTCACCAAAACCAGGAACGTGCGACGGAAGCTTTCGATGATCGCCGCCAACGACAGGAACACCAGCACGACCGAGATGATGCCCGCCTCGATCAGGCCTTGGAATCCTTCGGCCATCGTTTCGTACACGCCGGCGAACGTGTAACGATAACCCGGCGGCAGGGCGACCTGCTCATCGATTCCCTTGGAAATCAATTGAACCGCCGTCCCCAAGGGCAGATCGGGAGCCAATTGGGCGGTCAATTTCGTAATGCGTTCCTTGTCTTTGCGGATGATCTGGATGGGGATACGGCGTTCTTCGACGGCCCCCAACGCCGCCAGCACGACCGGATGCCCCGGCCCGCCGGGGAACAGAAAGCCGGCGACCTGTTCTTTGCCTTCCTGTTCGGCAAACTTGACGACGATGTCGTAGTTGCGGGCGGTGGCCCGCGACTTGAACGTTCCGGCCTCGATTCCCTCGAGATTCCCGCGCAAAACCATTCCCAGCCCCAAAGCGGGCGTCCCCACGTCGGCCAACACTTCCCGCTTCGGACGCACGCGGAGTTCGGGCTTGGGCGGACGCACCGAGGTATCCGGCGTCTCGACGCCCGCGATGCTTTGCGCCACGCGGAGACTATCCAACGCCAGCCGATTCAACTCGTCGAGGTCTTGACCGGCTATTTCCATCTCGATCGGGTTCGATTGGCCGCCGATGATCGAAGTTTGTGTCACCGTCACGACGGCCTCGGGCAGGCCGGACATTCGCGCCCGCACTTCGTCCATCAAATCGAAAATCGTTTCGGGGCGTTCGGTTCGCTGCGGAAACTTCAGCAGCATTTGAGCCAGGTACACGCCTTCGCTCGATTGTCCCAGCGTGCCTTCCGCCTTCCCGATCGTGGTCAACACGTGCTGCAATCGCGGAACGTCGGCAATGCGTCGTTCGGCTTCGGCCACGCGTTGCATCGTCGCATCGAGACTGTAGTCGGTCGGAAACTCCAGCCGCACGTAGACCTCGCCCCGGTCGGGGTCCACGAAGAAACCCGCCCCGACTTTCTTGGAGGCTACGAGGAAGCCGTGTGCCATCAAGCCTACGACGACCAACAAGACCACGGCCGCGGCCCATCGACGCTTTTCGCAAAAGTGGAGAAATGCGCGGTACGCACCGACCAGCCGGTCGAACATCCCGTCGAAACGACGCCCCAACCACTTCAACAGCGAACTATGGCCGGAATCGGCTCGCAAAATCAACGAACACAACATCGGCGTCAGTGTGAACGAGATGAACAACGACACGACCGTCAAGATCAACATCGTCAACGCCAACGGCGCGATGAACAGGCCGACACGCGTATTCATGGCCGCCAGCGGGAACAACACGACCACGTTCGTCAAGGCGCTGGCCAGCACGGCGATGAACACTTCACCGGCCCCGAGCCTGGCCGCCTCCTTCGGATCTTTCGATTCCTGGAGCCGACGCACGATGGCCTCCAGCACGACGATCGAGTTCGTCACCAGAATACCGACCGAAAGCCCGATCGCGATCAACGTGGCCAAATTGAGCGTGTATCCGACCGCTTGCATGAAGAACAGGCCGATCACGATCGTCAACGGCATCGTGATCGCGACGACGAACAACGTGCGCAGGTCGTACAAGAACAGGAAGAGAATCGCCGCCGTCAACACGATACCGATCGCGACGTTCTTCCAAGCGTCGAGGTTCGTCGCTTCGATGAACGTCGCATCGTCGGTTACCCAAACCAGCTTCATGCCGGCGGGCAATTCTTCGTTCAACGCCTCCATCTTTTCGCGCACGGCGTTGGCAACGACCACGGCGTTGGCGTCGGCCTTCTTCACCACCTTGATGGCCACACAGGGCTTGCCGTCGAGGAGGGCTTTTTGCCGCATCTCGGCGGTCGTCAGCACGACCTTTCCAATGTCGCGCAGATAGCAACGCCGCCCCTGGTCGTTGGCGATCTCCAGATCGGCCATCGCCTCGATGGTTTCGTAGTCGGCATCGAACTTGACGGAATACTCTTTGCCGTTGTCGCGAATACGGCCCGCCGGAATCGACCTGACCGCCCCGCGGATCGCTTGAACGACGTCCATCGTCGATAGACCGCGAGCCGCGAGTTTGTCGCGATCCAGCTCGACGTGCACCTCTCTTTCGGCACCACCGACGAGCTGGACGTCGGCGACGCCCTGGATGACGGTTAGTCGGTCGCGAAGCTGATTGTCGGCGAAGTCGTACAGCTCTTCGATCGACAAGTCGCCCGCCAATGCCATGGTCACGACCGGCTTCGCGTTGATGTCGAATTTCTGGATGATCGGATCTTCGACATCCTCGGGCAACTCGGAACGCACCAGGTCGATCTTTTCCCGCACGTCGGTCGCGGCAATATCGACGTCGACGCCCATCTCGAACTCGAGCAATGTCTGGCAGACATTCTCCATGCAGATCGACGTAACGTGCTTCAGCCCTTCGACCGACGAAACGGCGTCTTCGAGACGCTTAGCGACGTCCACTTCCAATTCGTCGGGCGCGGCCCCGGGATACACGGTAATGACCGTGATGTACGGCACGTCGAGCTTGGGCATCAGCTCCAAGCCCATGTTGCGGTAGGCGTTGATCCCCAGAAGCGTCAGCCCGATGATCAAGCAGCTCGTCGCAACCGGTCGCTTGACGGCAAAGTCCGACAAGATCATTGGTCGCCCTCCTGGTTGTCGACTACCCGCACCGGATCACCGTCGTCCAGCATGGATTGCCCCATGACGACCACGGGCTGCCCCGCCGCGATCCCCGAAAGCACCTCACGAAAACCGTCTTGTTCCCAACCGACCGAGACCGGAACCATCTTCGCGCGACCGTCGACAACGGTGAACACCACCGAACGGCCCAGCCGATCCAAGACGGCCTTACTCGGCACACCGACTCCTTGTCGAGCATCGAAGACCAACGTCACGTCGGCCAGGCAACCGGGCACGACCTCCGGCGGCGGCGACTCGATGAGGGCCTTCACCTGGAACGTGCGCAACTTCGGCTCGACGACCGGACTCTTGTACGTCACCGGCACTTCTCCCAGATCGACCGTGCCGACTCGCACACGCATGATCGTCTTGCCGGGCCGGATGCGCTCGTAATATTCAGCAGGCACGAAGACGCTGACTTCCAGACGCGACAAATCGTCGATTCGCACGACCGGCGTCCCGGCCCCAGCCATTTCTCCCGGTTCTTTCATCCGCTGCGACACGCGACCGCTGACGGGCGCCTTCACTGCCGAATCGGCCAAATCTTTCTCGGCAATGCGTAAATTGAGTTTCGCCTGTTCGAGCTGCGCCTTTGCGAGGTCGATCAACGTGCGGATATGCCGCACCTCGGCTTCGAGCGACTCGACCTGCAACTGCTGATGTTCGACGGCCTGCCGTGCGATCGCATTGCGTTCGTTCAAATCGCGGTATCGCTCCAAGTCGGTTTTTGCCTGACTCAGTGCGATCTGAGTTTTCTCCAGTAGTGCTTGCTTTTCGGCGACCGCACACTCGGCCACGCGAACCTGCTCTTTAGCGATTTCGACGGCGTTTTTCAGCTTGACCGAATCCGTCTGAAACAAAACGGTCTTGCCCGCCTCGACGTAGTCGCCTTCGTCGACGAAGATGTCGTCGAGCGTTCCCGGAATGCGGGCGGAAACCAGAGCAAAACGTTCCGCCAACACACTGCCGGCCACCTCCAAGCGATCCTCAAAGGTTCGCGATTCGGCGGTCGCCAACACGACCGACATCGCACTCTCGGGCTGCGTCTGCGACGCTTCGGTCGGCGCGGGCGCCGGTTTCTCTTCCTGCCCTTGGTACCGATCGGCAAACACCGCGACGACGGCAATCACAGCCGCGAGTACTCCCGCACCGGAAATCCACGCCAGACGGTGTGTTCGGTGTCGACCTGCCATTTCGTCTTCCTCCCGAAAAAATCGCAATAGCCAAACGGCGTATCGCGTTTGTCCCCGCTTCTTCTTTCCGTTGTTTCACCCGCCCCATTTGTTGCCGCATCTTCAAGAATCACCCGGCGGCAACACGAGAAACCCGAAGCCAACCTCGCTTCACCCCACGTCCGTCAACTCATCGATCTGCGAATTCGACCGCTGCGTCCGTGCCGAGTCGGTCAGAAATCCTCGCAAAAACGTATCGAGGATATGCTGAACGCATTCCTCGCCGTCGCGACGATCGCCCGTGTCGAGCTGCCGTTCGATCAGAAAGTTCGTCGCCCCAATGAGCAACTCGGCCGCCGTCTCGACATCCAGAGGACGCACGACACCTTCATCGATACCTTGCCGCAAGATTCCCGAGATGCGCTCGATCGTATGCCTATCGCGTTTTCGCCGAGCCTCGAAACAGATTTCCCGCACCTGCGGCTGACGGAACAAGAAATCGAACAACCCACGATGTTCGGCAAACAGGTCGAACCACATTTGCAGCGTGGCCTGCAATTTGGCCAAAGCCGGCTGCGCCGACGACGCAATTTCGTCGCCTCGCTTCATCGCCGGTTCGATGATCCGGTCGAAGATGTGGGTCACCAGATCTTGTTTGCCGGAGAAATAGTTGTAGATGCTCCCCTTGGCGACGCCGGCCGCCTCGGCCACGCGGTCCATCGTCAGCCCGTTATAACCGTGCCGCTTGAGCACCTCGATGGCGGCATCGGCGATCCCGTCCTTCATGGCCGCCGTTGCCAACTCGCGACATCGTTCAGTCAGATTGGCCATCGCACCATCTCCACGTGCCGATCCGCTGTCGTCAGACCGTCGTCTTCAAAGGTTTCTGGGGTGATTCGAGTCCCTGCATTGGTTCCCGCCCCAGTGAAATCATAGGTCACCCGTTCGCCCACATCGTCACCCACCAAAACTCTACGTACTATCTTATCGACCTGTTCGTTCGAGTCAATGACTATTCAGTCATTTTGGTGACGAACCGGTTTATGAGTGAAGGTTTTTTGTCGGATGCGTCGATTATCTGGATAGCCCTTTTTGCGACGATTACACCGAAAAAGTGGGCAAGAGCCCCTCACGCAAGGGGAAAGAAAGACGACGAATCGCAAAACAAACGACACAAGTATTTCTCATTCAAGAAGTTACAACACAACAACCAGATCGTTAGGCAAACGAACCATCAGGGGGGATCGACATGCTTTCGGGAAGGAGCCGCACGGCGGCCGCCTTTGCGCTCGCCGCGCTTGTCGTGGCATCGACGACGGGATGCATGACAAGCTTCAAAGAATGGATTCACCAAGGATTCAAAGTCGGCCCCGACTACCACCAACCGGGGGTTGAGGTCGGTGAAGCGTGGATCGACAGTGAGCAGCCGGGCGTGAACCCCGGCGAAATGGACTACTCGGAGTGGTGGACCGTCTTCAACGATCCGCAGCTCAACGAGTTGGTGCTCTCGGCCTACGAAGAGAACATCCCACTGAAGATTGCTTGCCTGCGCATCCTCGAAGCGAGGTATCAACTGGGTGTCGCCCGAGGCTATCTCCTACCGCAAGAACAACAAGTCGTCGGCGCGTATCAACGCCAACAACTCAGCCACAACGCGTACCCGTTCGGCGACTTCTCGAACATTCCCGGCTTTCGCCTCAGTGCCGACGACTTTTCGCTGGGTGCGACGGCCGCGTGGGAACTCGATTTTTGGGGGCGTTTTCGCCGGATGATCGAATCGGCTGAAGCGAACGTCCAAATTCAACAAGAAGACTACCACGCGGCGCTCGTTCTCCTTCAAGCCGAGGTGGCGCAGAACTACATCCAAATGCGAACGGCCGAGGAACGCTTGGCCCTCGCCCGCAAGAACGTCGAATTGCAAGAACGGACCTTGGAACTGGTTCAGGCTCGCTTCGATCAGGGCCTTGTCAGCGAACTCGACGTGAACCAAGCCAAGGCGATCCTGGAAACCACCCGCTCGATCATACCGATGCTCGAGCTGCAACGCCGGTTGGCACAAAACCGACTGTGCACGCTGATGGGCCAACCACCGCAAAGCCTCGACGACATCTTGCAGGGACCGGCCAAGCTGCCCGACGTACCGCCCGAAGTCGTCGTCGGCATTCCCGCCGATCTGCTTCGCCGCCGGCCCGACGTCCGCAAGGCCGAACGGATGGCCGCTGCCCAATGCGCGCGCATCGGCGTGGCCGAGGCCGAGTTCTATCCGCACATCGCCATTACCGGCCAAATCGCCTTTCAGGCAGACGACTTCGCTCACCTGATCAACACCGACAGCATTGCCGGCATGGTCGGGCCGGGCTTCCGCTGGAACGTGCTCAATTACGGCCGCATCAAAAACCAGGTGCTTGCCGAAGACGCGCGTTTCCGGCAAGCCGTGTTGGGCTATCAAGAGACCGTCTTGCGTGCCTCGGAAGAAGTTGAAGGCATGATTACGGCCTTCCTGAAAGAACAAGATCGGGTCCGCAAGCTCGAAAAAGCCACCGAGGCGATCGCCAAATCGGTCGAATTGGCCACGTTGCAATACCAACAAGGCTTGATCGACTTCCAGCGGGTGCTCGATTCGCAACGTGCCTTGGTTCAACAACAAGATGCCTTGGCCGAAGCGCGGGGTAACGTGGCGCAGCATCTGATCGGTGTCTACAAGGCACTCGGCGGCGGTTGGCAAATGTGCTTCCGCATGCAGCCCGGCGCGGTACACGTCGTTTCCGAGACGATCGTTTCGCCCGCAGACGAAGGCGGCGAAATCATCGTCGGCGACGCCGTGGAGAACGACCAAGCCCCGACGCCTGCATTCGTGCCGGAACAACCGGCCCCCGCTCCTTCCGCAACCGAGGAAGCCGCCCCGCCGGCGGCTCCCATGCCGGACGAAAGCAGCGCGGCGCCGCTACCCGAAGTTCCGCTGATCCTCACCGGTAGTCACGGCGTCTAAACGACCAATTCATCCAAAGCCCACGCGCAGAAACGTCACCGGTCTCCTTCCCGCGAAACCGGTGGCGTTTCCCTTTCTTGTTCTTGCAGTCCTGATGCACACGTGCAAAACGCGTTGCCGGAAGCGGGCGTCTACCTTGCCGATTGTCGACTGTCGAACACCTTTCGGCGTGGCCTGGACCGCCGGTCCTGTCGCCCAAAACCAAAGACTGTTACATTTAGGGACGGTCGAATGGACAGGCAATTCGTGCGAATCCCCGTTTCTGAGGGGCTTTCGGACGGTGCAACCGTGAAGCCGTCGTTCGACTGCCGAATCAAAGTCAACGTTCGGTGTCGGCACTCCGATGCACCGACCCGTTTCGTCGTAAGCCGTATCCAAGCCAAGGGAGTCGTCATGAGCCGGAACCAGCCTCTGATCCACGAGGACTTCCTCTTGTCGAATGAACAGGCGCGTCGTCTTTACCACGACTACGCCGCCAAGATGCCCATCCTCGACTACCATTCGCACTTGCCGCCGGACCAGATCGCAACGGATCATCGTTTCGAAAACCTGGCCCAAATCTGGCTGTACGGCGACCACTACAAGTGGCGTGCCATGCGTGCGAACGGCGTGCCGGAAAAGTACTGTACCGGCGACGCGTCGGACTGGGAAAAGTTCCTCAAATGGTCGGAAACGGTTCCGAAGACGATTCGCAATCCGCTGTACCACTGGACGCACCTCGAGCTGAATCGTCCGTTCGGAATCAACGACCGCTTGCTTTCGCCCGAGACCGCCGAGGGCATCTGGAACGAGTGCAACGAGAAACTCGCCCAACCGGAGTTCTCATGCCGCGGCATCTTGAAGCAAATGAACGTGGTCGCGTTGTGCACGACCGACGATCCGACCGACACGCTCGAACATCACAAGGCCATCGCGGCCGACGCCTCGTTCCCGATCGTTGTCCTCCCCACCTTCCGGCCCGACAAGGCCATGAATCTCGATTCACCCGAAGATTTCACGCGTTGGGTCGATCGGCTGGCGAAAGCGTCGGGAATGGAAATCAAGGACTACGACACGTTCATCGAGGCGTTGCGGTCGCGGCACGATTACTTCCACGAAATGGGGTGCCGTCTGTCGGACCACGGCCTCGAAAACTTCCCCGACGCCACCTTCGGAGCCACCGAGATCGCCAACATTTTCCGAGAAGCCTCCAAGAATCGGCCGATCTCGGTCTCGGATCGGCACAAATTCCGCTTGGCCGTGCTGCTCGAATGCGCCCGCATGAACCACGAAAAAGGATGGACTCAACAGTTTCACGTGGGCGCCCTTCGGAACAACAACACGAAGATGTTCGAACAACTCGGCCCCGACACGGGCTTCGATTCGATGGCCGACGGCCCGTTGGCCAAGCCGATGGCTCGATTCTTCGATCAGCTCGCCCGCAACGATCAGCTCACCAAGACGATCGTCTACAACCTCAATCCGTCGAAGAGCGACGTCATGGCGACGATGATCGGCAATTTCCAAGACGGCTCCGAGCCGGGCAAGATGCAATACGGCGCCGCGTGGTGGTTTCTCGATCAACGCGACGGCATGTTGCGGCAGATGGAAGTCCTTTCCAACTACGGCCTGCTGAGCCGATTCGTCGGCATGTTGACCGACAGCCGGTCCTTCCTGTCGTTTACGCGGCATGAATATTTCCGCCGCATCTTGTGCGACATGCTCGGTCGCGAAATGGCAGACGGGCTGATCCCCAACGACCTCGAAGCGATCGGCGAGTTGGTGTGCGATATCTGCTACAACAACGCCGCCCGCTACTTCGGATTCGACGTACCGCAAGACGTTCGTCCTTGACCGGCGATTCGTTTTGCACCCGGCAGGTCGTGACGGTAAACTGCGTGTGACATTTTCCCGGTCGGTCGAAGTCCATCAGAGTTCTTCGACCGGCCGGATTGCTTGCCGTCCATTCCACACGCCCGAGTGTGCTCTGTGAGCGGGGACCTGCCATGTTCGACTTTGCCTCCCTTCTTTCGCGTGCCCGACCGTCGCCCGAAACATCAAGCGTGCCGCGAACACGTGTTCTAGAACAATCCGTTTCTTTTACCGTGTCGGTCTTGATAACGTCGGTGATTCTGGCAGCCGCAAGCGCTCCCGGGGAGGTCTTCGCGTACAATCCGCCAATCGACACGGTAGCCGGCGTTACGGTGAGAATCGACGGACCGGCCGAAATCGATACGATCGCCGAACCGTTCACCGTGAAGGTGATCGTCGAAAACCGAAGCGAATCCGCCCTCCGCGGCCGTATTCGCCCGGCCGTCATCGACGATTGGTCGGCGGAACCGGCAGAAGCCGACCTGACGACGGCCGCGGGCGAAACCGCCACCCTCACTTTTTCGATACGACCGGGCAAGGCAACGTATAACGGCTGGTATCCCGTCCACATCTTCGCAACCGGCAAGTTGGGGCAAACACCC
>CAYVVR010000096.1:0-5484 GCA_964454655.1 uncultured Planctomycetaceae bacterium
TTCTTTATGAAGTGCCGCTCCTTTGGTCGGGGATCGAGTCGCTGAAGTACCGCCTGCGAGGGCTGATCGTCGGGGCGTTTCTTTCGCTTTGTGGATTGGCGGCCACCCTTGCCGGGCTTGCCGGGATCGTCTTTCCTCCGGAAATCTACGGCGACCAGCGCGTACGCTGGCCGCTGTTCGTTCTGTTGAGTGTGCTCTCGGTGTGGGGTGTCGTGCTTCACGTCTTGGGAATCGTCGCACGACTTTCCGATTTCCACGAGGAACCGTGACCGGTCAGTGCGTCGACGAAGGCACGTGCAGCGACCTCAGCTCGAACGGCTCCAAGCGTAGCCGCACATGGCCTTGGTCGTCGGAAACGGTTTCCCCGGTTACTGCATCGAGGACGGTTCCTACGGCGGGAAGTTCGAGGGTCGCCTCGCGTGGATAATACGAGGTGTTCACCACCGCGTAATACGTGCCGTGACGCGGTGTCGCGATTTCGCGGACGACGATTTCCGGCGGGGCACCGATATCGGCCAAGCGACGGCTCGGTAACGCCGGCAAGGCCAGAAACGCCGCGTTGAATCGCCGCACGTACAGCGGGAAGCCGCGGTTATAGTTCGAGCCCGTCAGGTAGGCCAGGTAGGTCGGATCGCCGTTCGCTACGGCCAGGGCTTCCGACATCATGCAGTAGGGCCCCGCGGGTTCGATGTCGGCGACGAAGTAATCGAGTTTGGGTTTGTCTTCGGTGTCGAACATCATGTCTTCGTTGAGCGGATAGTGACGCACGACCGCCACGCCCGACGGTCCGCGAAAGGCGTCGAACGTTTTCGGCGAGGCCGACATGTAATACCGCCCGATGCAGTGCGTCATCATCACGCCGGGCGTGTCGCGGTACCGTTGGGGATCGGCCGGCGGATTCGCGTGCGCGACTTCCCAGCCGCCCCAGTCGAGCGGCGGCGACAACAAGGCCTCGAGGTACAAGTCTTCGCGGACGACGCGCTCGACGGAAATCGGCACGATCTTTTTGCCGAGATTGACCGCGGGATCTTGCAGGAGCTTCGTCCACGTGGTTACGTCGTCGGTGACGATCCGTTTTTCCCACGTTGGAAACGACACCCCCGACTCGGCCGTCAAACTGGTGAACAACACCAAGGGAGCCTTGCACACGCCCTTTTCGGCCAAGTAGTCGCGCATGGCGACGAGAAATTCTCGCCGCTTGCCGTACCACCAATCGTAGTAGCGAGCCAGCAATTGCGGATTGTCCTGAAGGTCCTTCCGGGTGACGCGCTTTCCGCCGTTCGCCTCGGCGGCGAAGCGGGCGAGAGTGGCATCGCCGAACCCGATCGGTAGTTGCGCCCGCGAACGCATCCAGATGCCCGCAAACGAAGCCTTGTCGGCAAATCGCACGATCGTGGCGTCGAGCATCTTTTGGAAATCGGCGTACGTATCGGGGTCGGTGATATCGGCGTTGGCGGTTTCGATCCACGAGACGTGGGTGAACGCGTCGTCGCGGGTCAGCGGTTTCGCGCGTCGCTGGTTGCCGAGGCCGTTTTTCCCTTTGCTGCCGGAATATTCGTAGTAAGGGACGATCTCGAAGCCTTCGGCGCCCATCAAGGTGACGATCCGTTCCCACAAGTCTTTGTGGCCGTAATTGAAGTACACCCAGTCGTTGCCGCCGTAGGGCGACGAGTCCCAGTGTTGACAGGCTCCGAATTCGAGCAAGTCTTTGGTGTACGTGTTGATTCCTAGGAACTTCATCCGGAAGGCTTTGTGCCGATACCAGTCCAGCGGATCACGCAGGCCGCGTTTCGTTTCGTCGCTTGAGTGGATCACGCCGTCGGCCATTTCTTCCCGCCACGAAATGTGCCGATGCGGCAGGTCGGGCGGCGGCAATCGGAGCGGGCAAGTGAGTTTTTGCGGATCGGGGACCTCAAAGAGGCGAATGCGGGCGACGGCCGCCCCGGCCGAAGTCGGATCGTTCGGCGCCGAGAAGTGCCCGATCACCAGGGGAAAGCCGTCTTCGGGAAGCAACGGGCGCGGGCCTTCCCCGCGGGGAAACCCCAACACCGGAAATCGATCGTGGAGCTGAAATACCATCGTCCATCGTCGATATTCGCCCGAAAGAGGCAGCGACAACGATTCGTTGAGATTGTTGACGTACTTCGGATGCAAGGCATCGCCGGTCGTGTTGCCGGTGTGAAAACCGGTCGAGGTTTCACAACCCCCGTTGAGAACCACCCATGAACGCGGCTGATCTTCGGGAAATTCGAGTGTGACGACGTATGTTCCCCCCGGCTTCAAGAGCTTCATTTCGCCCAGCCGCACGGCAACATACGAACACTCGTTTGCGGCCGGTTTCAGCACGCGGCAGCGCCGTCCGAGAATCGTTTCGACGTGCGAAGCACCGGCAGGATCTACTTGAAAACGATGACCGGGATCGTCGGCGCCTAGGTCGACTTCGTCGACCAACGGCAACTCGCCGAACGGTTCGCCCAGGTCGATCAGCGGGCGATGTTTCGCTTCTTCGGCGGCGCGCTCCAAGGCGGCGCGGCGTTCGGCTTCGGCCTGCTTGCGGGCGAGAAGGCGACGATAACCTTCGTCGGTATATTCATAGAGTGCGATTTCGGCGAATTGGCTTCCGGGATCCAATCGCACGATACGCAACGCCGACGCCTCGACATTGAGCGGGATCTCTTTCCAAGCGCGGAATCGGTCGGTTTCGATCGTTGCAATTTCGCGCCAAGTTCCCGGTTCGCCGGCCTCGATGCGGAATTTCCCCTTGCCGAACGTGTCGTAGATCCACAACGAGGCCAGCCGGTGTGTTTGCCCCAACCGAATCTGCGCTGCGTAGGGGAAATCCTTCCAATACTGCGAGGGAATGTCCCAGGCCGATTCCGGCGACGAAGCGGGCGGATCGCCGATGGCTTGCTGTTCGTCGACCATGCCTTGGGGAGTTCCTATCGATGCTTCGTTGACGATCATTTCCGGACGTAGCGGCACCCGTCGCACGAGGACGGCATCCTCGGCGAATGCCGCGCCGAAAGGAAGGACGACAAGACAAGCCGCCAAGGCGAACGATACGGTGCTTCGACGACCGCGAAAACGACGACCAGGCTCGGCGCGCACGATGAGGCTCCTCACGGTTTCAGATGAATTCGTCGGTTCGGCCCGAGCGGGGCGGCAGTTCCGGTGACCGTTGCGCCCCGTTCCCCCACTGGAAGCGATCGACGAGAAAGAACACGCAGCCCGGGCGCGGCAACAGGGGTGTTGCCGGGGGGCGTGTTTCCCGCTTCCTGTCGCTTCACTAGTTCCGAGTATAATCGAGAAATGTCGCCGATGCGCCGTTCGACGAGAAACGGAACGGGCCGTCGATATACGAACCGGCCGGCGACGCGTCGAACCGGCGTGCGGATTCCTCGGTTGGAGAAAACATTGATTGGTTGGTTGTCGCCCGAAGAATGGTCGGCGCTGCGATTGAGTGTGATCGTGGCGTTTTGTGCCGCGACGGCGACGGCTCCGTTTGCCGTGGCCGTCGGCTACTGGCTTGCGCGCACGACCCGGCGTGGGCGATGGTTGGTCGAGGCGATCGTCGACTTGCCGTTGGTGCTGCCGCCGGTGGTGACCGGCTATTTGCTGTTGCTGCTGTTGTCGCCGAAAGGCCCGCTGGGAATGCTGTTGGCCGAAACCTTCGGCATCCGATTGGTTTTCACCTTGCCGGCGGCCATCGTGGCGGCGGCCACCGTGGGATTTCCCTTGTGGGTGCGTGCTGCACGATTGGCGTTCGCCTCGGTCGATCGCCGCTTGGAGGCGGCTGCGCGAACTTGCGGGGCCGGACCGTGGAAAACCTTTCGAACGGTGACGCTTCCGTTGGCTCGCCGGGGGCTGATTGCCGGTTGGAGTTTAGCCTTCGCACGCGGGTTGGGGGAGTTCGGTGCCACGATCATGGTGGCGGGCAACATTCCGGGAAAGACGCAAACGATTCCGCTGGCCATCTTCAGTTTCAGCAATCGCGTCGGCGGCATGTCGCAGGTGTGGCGGTTGGTCGTTTTGTCGATCGTCATCGCCGTAATCGCCTTGGTCGTCAGCGGTCGGATGGAAAGACGCGAAGGGGGATAGCGTGCGATTGGAATTTGCCGCACAACATGCCTTTCCGACCGGTTTTCGCCTAGATGCCGAGTTCGAGACGTCGCTGCACGAGCACCGCGTGACGGTGCTGTTCGGGCCGTCGGGTAGCGGTAAGTCGACGATCTTGAACATCATCGCGGGACTCTTGCGCCCGCAGCAGGGGCGAGTGCGCATCGGCGACCGCATGCTGGCCGACACGTCGTCGAAAATTTGGCTTCCGCCCGAAAAACGACGATTGGGCGTCGTGTTTCAAGACCATCGGTTGTTTCCGCATTTGACCGTGGCGGAAAACCTACGCTACGGTATGGATCGAAAACGACGCGGTGCCGCACGGTTCGACGAGGTCGTCGAGGTCTTGGAAATCGGCGGACTGTTGGATCGTCGGCCGGGGGATCTTTCCGGCGGCGAGTGCCAGCGAACGGCGATCGGTCGCGCGCTGCTTCGTGCCCCCGAGTTGCTCTTGTTCGATGAACCTCTTTCGGCGGTCGACCGACCGCTACGACGGCGGATCATGCAGTACCTGGTGCGCGTGATCGAACGATTCGAGATTCCCGCCTTGTACGTGACGCACTCGCAGGCCGAGGCCCGTCGCTTGGGCGATCGAATGGTATTGATCGACAACGGACGCATTCTTCGGACCGGACGCCCCGACGAGGTGCTCGTCGATGAGGATACCACCGGGTGGCCGAACGCTTCGGGGCCGATCAACGTCGTGCGGTTGGACGGTTGGGAAATCGTCGGCAACGTTGCGAAGGGGCGAATCGGTGAAAACACGGTCAGTCTGCCGTTGCCCGAGGCCGATGTCGGCCGGCCCGCCTTCGTCCAATTCAGCCCCAACGAGGTCGTGTTGGCCACCAGCGATTTGCCGGGCATCAGCGCCCGCAATCATCTCAAAGGTAAAGTGTGCCGGGTCGTAACGACGCCGGAGGCCGTCTTTCTGGCGATCGACGTCGGCCAGCTCGTATGGGCCGAGATCACCCACGAGGCGTTGCGGGAGCTGGAACTGTCACCGGGGAGTGACGTTTTTTGCCTGATCAAAACCCATGCGTTCGCGTGGGTGTAGCGTTTCGCCTCGGTGTTGTCGCCTTTTGCCTTCACGCGATGTCGCCGTTGGTGTCTTTGGGCAACACGGGGATCTTTTCGGAGGGCGAAAGGACGGCGAAAAAAGGTGTCTTGCTCTGTAGAAGGGGAAATCTCGGGTTTGGCATGCCGTTCGCATGAGATCCCCCTTGGGAAGCCGACCGCAGCGGTTTGGCGACCGATCCTTGCAACACCAGAGGACGAAGGAGGCAAGGCATGCGACGCTGGGGAATTCGTGTTTTGGATCCGGTCGAGGCATCGCACCACGTGGAATGGCTGGTCCTTTCCAGCAAGGAC
>CAYVVR010000096.1:5494-10194 GCA_964454655.1 uncultured Planctomycetaceae bacterium
GGCTTTTGTGTCGCCCGTCGAGGTGCGTCGTACCCGCAAACACGTCCTTTTCCTGCAACAGGTGGGCCTTCAAGTGTGACCCCATCGATGCCCAAAGGCGATCGGACGAGCCGAAGGAATTTCGCGTCTTCTCCCTCTAAATAGGGGAAGGTGACGCGGCGGGGCAAAGAAACGGGGTAAGATCTGGAGTCGCAAGGCCTTGGTAAGCCGCGAAAGATGGTATACTTGCGAAGTACCTGCGTGTCGTCCGATTTGGTGAGGTGAACCACCATGGGCCGGTTATTGGTGAGCATCGGGAATCAGACTGCGTTCAGCGCTTCGTGGCCGAGTGAACCGTTCGAATTCGCGGTCGAGCACCGGTTCGACGCGTTCGAATGGTTCAACGACAAACGATATGGATGGGGCTGGGCGCAGGAGGACGTTCCGTTCGAAGAACGCTTGTCGTTGCGCGAGACCGGCGTCCAGCGCCGTATGCGATTCAGCGTTCACGCCCGATGCCAAGCCAACGTCTGCGAACCGGTCGATCGTGACGAAATCTTGCGCAGCGTCGAGTTTGCGCGAGATATCGGGGCCGTGCTTGTGAATATCTACTATCACGGCGATCGCGGTGTGGCGGGGTTCGCCGAGGCCCTGCGGCCTGTGCTCGAACGTGCGGCGGAATGCGGCATCTTCGTGAGCATCGAAAACACCGTGTTCAGCGGGCCGAACGCCTTCAACCGGCTTTTCGAATTGTTGCAAGGGTTGCCCGACGTGCCGCACGGTGTGGCGGGTATGTGTTTCGACATGGGGCACGCCAATTTGTGTGCCGCCACCCGCAACAACTACGTGGGATTCCTCGAACAACTCGAAGACCACGTTCCGATCATCCACGTGCACGCGCACGAGAACTGGGGCGACGGCGATAGTCATCTTCCCTTGTTTACCGGCCCGGCGGGTGAAGACGACAGCGGCTTGCGTCGAATGCTCTCGCTTCTGAAGGCGAAGAATTACGAAGGTTCGATCATCTTCGAGCAGTGGCCGTCGCCGCCCGAACTATTGGTGAATGCACGCCGACGGTTACTGGACGTCATCCGCCAAATCTGATCGCAAGACCGATTCTCTTCGACGGTTTGCGTCGCAGTATTTCGTGACGCATGGGGTGCGCGCCGGACGGGCGATTCCCCCTTCGGGGCTAACTGTTTGAGAACAAAATGTATGGATGGGTAATCTGGGGTGGCTTTGCGGGCCGTAGCGGTTCTTGTGACGCTTTCGGGCTACGGGTGCCGATACAGCCGACATCATGTGAAAATCCGGCCGATCTCACAGAAACGGCGTGATCGGTAGTTGCCCGAAAAGCTCGATGGATCGAGGGGTGCCATGAAGGCGTACATTTCGCTAGGCGGTGTTTTGATCACGGGATTGATGGCGGCAGCCGCTTGGGGGCAGTGGGGACCGGCGGTCTATCAGGCACCCCAAGCCCCTTATTATGGAACGCCGGTGGCGTACCTGCAGGAGACCGAGCCGCAGGCCTTGGCGCCGGTGGCCGATCCGGCAACGACGCTGTCGGAGGAAACGGTCGGCACGACGACCGACGCTTGCCTGCCCGCGTGCGAGTCGGCGTGTCCCGCCGTTTGGCAAGCGTGGGGCGAATACCTTTATTTGCGTCCTCGCGACACCGAGGTGCCGTGGGGGGTGGCCATCGACGGCCGGATCACCGACGGTTCGGTGCCGATTCAGGTCAGCCCGGTGGCGACGGCCGACATCCAATATCAATCCGGTTTTCGGGTGGGGTTCGGTCGAGCGATCGACAATTGTGCCAGCATCGGCGTCAGCTACACGTACTTTTCCAGCCACGAGGACGATTCCATTGCGACCGCCAGCCCGTACGTGATTCGGTCGCTGGTTTCCCATCCTTCGTCGCAGAGTGCTGCGACGGATTACTTGAGGGGCTGGGCGAGCAACGACGTCGATTTTGAGACGATCGATCTCGACTACCGGTGTTTGCTGCGGTCGACGTGCGATTCGTCGATCAACTGGCTGATCGGTGCCCGGTATGCCGAATTGGAACAAGACTTCTTGGCCAGTTTCTACAACGGCGGCCGCGAAGACGTTTCGTCGACGGTGAACTTCAGCGGAGCGGGACTGCGAATCGGCTTGGAAGGCGAGCGGCACTCGTTGTCGACGGGACTGTTGGTCTACGGTCGCAGCGCCGCCAGCTTCGTGGCCGGTGATACCCGCGCGTACTACCACCAAGGCCAAACCTACGATTCGACCGTCGTCGATACGGCGTGGAAGGCCGGTCGGATCGTTTCCATCCTCGATTTGGAACTGGGCATCGGCTGGACCAGCAAGAACAATTGCGTGCTGCTTTCGACCGGTTATGCCGTGAGCGCGTGGTTCAATGCCGTCGACAATGCCGAGTTCATTCAAGGTGTGCAGACGAATAATTTTGTCGGCCTCGGCGACGCGATCACGTTCGACGGATTGGTCGCGAGGGCCGAGATTCGATTCTGACCAAGCCCCGATGATTCTCGTAGACGCTGATCCGCCTTGATAAGGCGTTTGGGCCTGAGATGAGCAAACGGGAATCGCAGACGGAGACGGTCGCTTCGGCGACGGTCTCCGTTTCTATTTGGAAAGAAGGCCCGGGAAGGGATCAGGTGACCAGCAATTCTTCCTCGGGCGACTCTTGAGAGTCTTGCGGTTCGGGTGAGTTGGCCAAGACCTCGTGGATTTCGAGGATCTCGTTCCATCGATTCAGAAAAGCCTGGGCCACCGCCGGATCGAAGTGCTTGCCGGCTTCGGTTTCGATCAAGTTCTTGGCCTTGTCCAAATCCCAGGCGGGCTTGTAAATGCGATAGCTGGTCAGGGCGTCGAACACGTCGGCCACTGCGACGATGCGGGCGGGCAAGGGGATGTCCTCATCCGCCAAGCCGTCGGGGTAGCCCCGACCATCCCACTTTTCGTGATGATGGCGAGCGATGTCAGCCGCCATTTGCAGGAAGGCTCCCATCTGGTTGCGGCTCATCGTTTCGGTGAGCGCCTTATGGCCGATGACGGTGTGCGTCTTCATGACTTCGAATTCTTCCTTGGTCAATCGGCCCGGTTTGAGCAAAATCGAGTCCGGAATACCCACCTTGCCGATGTCGTGCAACGGCGACGAGCGATAGAGGTTTTCGATGAACCGTTCATCGATTCGGTCGGTGTACGGGCCGCGGCGCATCAACTCGTCGGCGATGATTCGCGAATAGTGCCGAATGCGTTCGAGGTGGTCGCCCGTTTCGGGGTCGCGGGAATCGGCCAATTGAGCCAGCGAGAAGATCAAGAGGTCGCGGGTGGCGATGATTTCGGCCGTGCGGGCCTGCACGAGCTGTTCGAGATGCTCGTTGAACGTGCGGATTTGTGCGTTTGCCTTCCAGAGTTTTTCGACCGCCTCCCGCAAACGCAGTTGGACGGCCAACTTGGCAAGTAGCTCGTCGTGGTCGAAAGGCTTGACGATGTAGTCGTCGGCTCCGGCTTGATAACCTTCCAGGCGTTCCTCGGTGCTTCCTTTACCGCTGACCAAGATGACCTGCGTAAACGGTCCCAAGGGGCCGGCCTTGATGCGACGGCAGGTTTCGTAGCCGTCGATGCCGGGCATCATGATGTCCAACAAGACGATGTCCGGTGCGAAGGACGGCAATTGACGCAGGGCGTCTTCTCCCGTTTCCGCCGTCGCGAGTTCGAACTCGTCTTCCAACAGTTCGACCAAGATATCGACGTTGACGGGGCTATCGTCGACGATCAAGATGCGTCGCTTTTCCATGTTCGTATTCGCCCTCTTTTGCGGACCGTCCCGCGACCGCCCGCTCGTGCGGAGTTCGACGGATTCCCTGAACCGGTTTTCCCGAATGCTCCAATGATGCTCTTGGAGGGACGCTTCATGCCTTCTACCCGCCGTGGTTGCCTTGCTCGTAGGTGAGATGGTAGTTGCGAGTCTTCAACTTACTGCGAACTATGGGGCTGCCCCCGTCGGATGGCAGCGGCCGGTAGGGCACCGCGCTGCCGCGCCTTTGCACGCTGCGGTTGCGATTGTCGCCAAAGACAATTCCGAATCGGCAGCATGGCATTATTACCGTAGCTTAATGGAATTGCCTGCGGTGGCGTTTTTCGGGAGGGATGTACCGTCGATGTTCGGCGGCGTGCCTTCGATTCGCTACAATCGGCGCATTCCGGATGACCTGAAAACCGTCGAAGTATCGCTTGGGGGGGAACATGATCACCAACGAAACGCTCGTTCGGCTGGCGGAGTTCGATACACCCACCATTTGCAACGTGATCGAGTTGTTCGATGTGCGTCCCCGAGATGCGGGGTTTCTCGATCACCGCATTCGGGCGTTGTTTCCCGGGCTGCGGCCGATGGTCGGTTTTGCGGCGACGGCGTCGTTTCGGAGTGCGGGCGAGCCGTTACCGGGTGACGCTTACGCCGACCTCGTTGCCCAGGTCGAGCGATTCGAGATGCTGCCCGGCCCGCCGGTGGTCGTGTTCCAGGACCTTGACGATCCGCCCGTCGGGGCGACCTTCGGCGAGATCATGTGTTCGGTGTACCAAGCACACCGCGCGGTGGGGTTGATCACCAGCGGCGGAGGGCGCGATCTGGAACAAGTAGAGCGACTGAAGTTTCCGGTGTTTGCGGGCGCCGTCCTGTGTTCCCACGCGTATTGCCGAATCTCGCATTTGGG